>NZ_BQXK01000018.1:0-100024 GCF_030158995.1 Acidovorax sp. SUPP2825
GGTCAGGTAAGGCGCAGCGAAGCTCCATTCTTCATCGCTGACGTCTGTTGGGTAGGGCTTGCGGGGCATCTGCAAACTCTACCCTTGGCTTCGCTCTCACGGAGCAAAGTTCATAACACGCTCTAGGCCCGGCGCCTCGATGGCGTGCGGTTTTGGCAAGGATGCTGTGACCAGGCCGGCATCGGCACC
Organism: Acidovorax sp. SUPP2825; assembly: GCF_030158995.1. Lineage (NCBI taxonomy): Bacteria > Pseudomonadati > Pseudomonadota > Betaproteobacteria > Burkholderiales > Comamonadaceae > Acidovorax > Acidovorax sp. SUPP2825. Next base: position 190 of record NZ_BQXK01000018.1, read on the forward strand.
ATGCGCCCCGAGCCGTGGAGAACCTTCACCGCAAGGAGGCCGACATTCCCTTGCCATGCGCTCCATCGCCGGCCGAGCGATTCGTGCGCCGATCTGAAACGGCCCCCGCGGTCCCTCATTGAAGCCGCGGCACGCCAGCCCCCGAGGGCGAACCAAGCGCCCCGCGCGCCACGCCCGCGCTGCCCATCGCATTGAGCCGGAACCGCGCCACCGTCGCCGCCAGGCGGCTGGCCTGGTCGTTCAGGCTTTCCGCGGCGGCTGCGGATTCCTCCACCAGGGCCGCGTTCTGCTGGGTCATCTGGTCGAGCTGGTTGACGGCGGTGTTCACCTGGCGGATGCCGTCCGACTGCTCGGAGGTGGCGGCGGTGATCTCGCCGATGATGTCGCTCACGCGCTGCACACTGTTCACGATCTCTTCCATGGTCGTGCCCGCGTCCTGCACCAGGCGGGAGCCGGCCGCCACCTTCTCGACCGAGTTGCCGATGAGGGCCTTGATCTCCTTGGCCGCGTCGGCCGAGCGGCCGGCCAGGCTGCGCACCTCGCTGGCCACCACCGCGAAGCCGCGGCCCTGCTCGCCGGCCCGTGCGGCCTCGACGGCGGCATTCAGCGCCAGGATGTTGGTCTGGAAGGCGATGCCGTCGATCACGCCGATGATGTCGCTGATCTTGCGCGAGCTCTGGTTGATCTCGTCCATGGTGGAAACGACCTGGGTCACCACCTGCCCGCCGCGCGCGGCCACTTCGGCAGCCGAGCTGGCGAGCTTGTTGGCGGTGGCGGCGGAGTCGGCAGACTGGCGGACGGTGGCGGTCAGCTCTTCCATGGAGCTGGCGGTTTCCTGCAGGTTGCTGGCGGTCTGTTCGGTGCGCTGGCTCAGGTCGGCGTTGCCGGTGGCGATCTCGCGCGTGGCGGTGGCGATGGAGTCGGCCACGTTGCGCACCTCCATCAGCGAGCCTTCGAGCGCGCCGCGCATGGAGGCCAGGGCGCGCAGCAGCAGGCCGGTTTCGTCGGTGGCGTGGCGGCCGTGGTCCTGGCCGGTAAGGTCCATGGCCGCGATCTGCTCGGCCACCTGGCGCGCTTCGGCCAGCGGCCGCGTGATGCTGACCGTCAGGCGCCAGGCCAGCAGCGCCGCCAGCAGCAGCGAGCCCACGCACAAGGCGGTCAGCAAGCCGGTGGCGGCCTGGCTGGCCGCGCGGATGCGCTCGCCCGCCGCGTCCAGTTCGCTGCGCTGCAGGTCAGCCATCCGGGCCATGGTCTTTTGCAGGTTGGCCGAAGCTGGCTCGTAGCGTTCGGTGAACGCTCGGGCCGTCGCATCGGCATTGCCTTCCTTCTTGAGCCGCGACACCTCGTCGCGGGTGGCAAGGTACGCCTTGCGGTTCTCTCCGATCTGCGCGAACAGCGCCCTCTCGGCGTCGCTGTCCAGCATCTTTTCGATCTGCTGCTGAAGCGCCGATGACTGCTTGCTCGACTCGGCCGCGGTGGCGGCGAAGAAGTCCGCCAGCGACGGGTCGCTGCTCTTGGCGATGGCGGCCACGCGCTGCGCGCCGTTGGTGATGTTGCGATACCAGTCGCTGGCGGCCCGCTCCTTCGCCAGCGACGTGTTGAGCATGGTGTTCATTTCCTGCGTGACGGCCCGGAGCTGGACGATGCCGTACAGGCAACTGACCAGAAACAGCACCAGGATGGTGCCGAGCACGAGTGCCAGGCGGCGGCCGATGGTGAAACGGGTGGGTGTCATGAAGGTGCCTTCCAAGACGCTGAGCCAGAGAAAAAATGGGAAAACAGGGCCTCGGGTGACTGGGGTGGATGCCCTTGCCCGATGTTTCAAAGTGTAGGTGGGCCATGCGCCAAGGTGGGGAGGGCAAACGAGAGCATGGCGCCTCGCATGGCGGAATTCGCTCCATTGCGACAGGGGTGGGGGGGCCGGTCAGTGGGCACGGCAAGCTGCAGCGCTGTCAGGGCGGCGTCGGGATCCCTGGGCAGAATGGCGCGGTCCCGGCAAAAGAACGATCCCAAGGAGACAAGCCATGCCCCGTTACGCCGACTTCCACCGCCGGTCCCTCGACGACCGCGACGCCTTCTGGGCCGAGCAGGCCCGCCTGATCGACTGGCGCACCCCGCCGCAGCAGATCTGCGACGACAGCGATCCGCCGTTCGCGCGGTGGTTCGTGGGGGGCACCACCAACCTGTGCCACAACGCGGTGGACCGCCACCTGGCCCACCGGGCCGGCCAGCCGGCGCTGATCGCCGTCTCCACCGAGACGAACACCGAGCGCACCTATTCCTTCGCCGAACTGCATGCCGAGGTGCAGCGCATGGCGGCCGCGCTGCGATCGCTGGGCGTGGGGCAGGGCGACCGCGTGCTGATCTACATGCCGATGGTGGCCGAGGCGGTGTTTGCCATGCTGGCCTGCGTGCGCATCGGCGCGCTGCACTCCGTGGTGTTCGGCGGTTTCGCGGCCGCGTCGCTCGCCACGCGCATCGACGACGCCGAGCCCGTGGCCATCGTGAGCGCCGACGCGGGATCGCGTGGCGGCAAGGTGGTGCCCTACAAGCCGCTGCTGGACGAGGCCATTGCCCAGTCGCGCCACCCGCCCGCCGCCGTGCTGCTGATCGACCGCGGCCTGGCGCCCATGGCCCGCCAGGCCGGCCGCGACCACGACTGGGCGGCGCTGCGCGAGCAGCACCTGCATGCCGAGGTGCCCTGCGAGTGGGTGGACTCCACGCACCCCAGCTACACGCTGTACACCAGCGGCACCACCGGCCGGCCGAAGGGCGTGCAGCGCGACACGGGCGGCTATGCGGTGGCGCTGGCGGCCAGCATGCGGCACATCTTCGGCGTGGGCGGTGCAGAGGGCGGTGCAGAAGTCGCCGCTGCGAACCCCGGCGTGTTCTTCGCCACCAGCGACATCGGCTGGGTGGTGGGCCACAGCTACATCGTCTATGGCCCGCTGATCGCCGGCATGGCCACGCTGGTGTACGAAGGCCTGCCCACCCGGCCCGATGCGGGCGTTTGGTGGGGTCTGGTGGAAAAGTACCGCGTCACGCACATGTTCTCCGCGCCGACGGCGGTGCGGGTGCTCAAGAAGCAGGACCCGGCCTTTCTGTGCCGGCACGACGTGTCCAGTCTGCAGGGCCTGTGGCTGGCAGGCGAGCCGCTGGACGCGCCAACGGCCGAGTGGATCGCCCAGGCACTGGGCGTGCCCGTGATCGACAACTACTGGCAGACCGAAACCGGCTGGCCCATCCTCACCCTGGCCCGCGGCGTGGAGCCGCAGGCGGCGCGCCTGGGCAGCCCGGGCCGGGCGATGTACGGCTACGACGTGAAGCTGATCGACGAGGCCACGGGCGAGGAGCTCACCGGGCCCGACCAGAAGGGCGTGCTGGCCATCGAAGGGCCGCTGCCCCCGGGTTGCCTGCAGACCGTGTGGCGCGACGACGAGCGCTTCGTGCAGACCTATTGGAAAAGCCTGCCCGGCCCCATGCGCTACAGCACCTTCGACTGGGGCATCCGCGACGCCGATGGCTACTACTTCATCCTGGGGCGCACCGACGACGTGATCAACGTGGCCGGCCACCGCCTGGGCACGCGCGAGATCGAGGAAAGCATCGCCGGCCACCCGCAGATCGCCGAGGTGGCGGTGGTGGGCGTGGCCGATGCGCTCAAGGGCCAGGTGGCCATGGCGTTCGCCGTGGTGCGCGATGCGGCGGTGCTTACCGATGAGGCGGCGCGCCTGCGGCTGGAGGGCGAGGTGATGCAGCAGGTGGCCCAGCGCCTGGGCGCCGTGGCGCGGCCGGCGCGCGTGCACTTCGTGGCGGCACTGCCCAAGACGCGCAGCGGCAAGCTGTTGCGCCGCGCCCTGCAGGCCGTGGCCGAGCGGCGCGACCCGGGCGACCTGACCACGATGGAAGACCCGGCGGCGCTGCAGCAAGTGAAAGAACTGGTGGGCTGACGGCCCGCAGCCGATGGCCGCTCAGGCGGCCAGGCCCCGATGATCGCGGGTTGCTACTTTTTTTGTAGCGCCATGCCCTAGTATTGATTGTGCTGGAGGCCGTTTTGACTCCAATGCGTTGCCGCTGACATGTTGGCGCCGGTGCGCGCCCGCCGCTACAGGCCCCGCGGCCGCCAGCCCTCGGGCGCGTGCCATTGCGCCAGCCACTGCGGCAGTTCATCCGCCGGCATGGGCCGGGCGATGCAGTAGCCCTGTGCCAGCGCGCATCCCATCTGCTGCAGCATCTGCCCTTGCTCCACGGTTTCCACGCCCTCGGCGACGATGGAGTAGCCGAACGACCGCGCCAGGCCGATCACGCCCTGCACGATGGCCAGGTCGCCCGAGTCGGTCATCATCCCGTGCACGAAGCTCTGGTCGAGCTTGAGCGTGTCCATGGGCAGGCGGCGCAGGTAGGTAAGCGACGAATATCCCGTGCCGAAGTCGTCCAGCGACACCGTCACCCCCAGGTCGCGCAACTGCTGCAGCTGCAGCGCGACGTGGCCGATGTCGTAGAGCGCCGCGCTTTCGGTGATCTCCATGTCCAGCAGGCTCGCGGGCACGTCGGGCCGCTGCGCCAGGCGTCCGGCCAGCCAGTCGGCAAAGCCTTCGCGCTGCAGGTGCTGGGCCGAGATGTTGACGCTCACAGGCAGCCGCAGGCCGGCGCGCAGCAGGGCGGCGATGCAGTCCAGCGCCGTGTCCACCACCCATTCGCCGAAGACCGTCTCCAGGTCGGTGCCGTCCATCAGGTGCAGGAAAGCGCCGGGCGACAGGGTGCCGCGTTGCGGGTGATGCCAGCGCGCCAGCGCCTCGGCGCCCACCACCGTGCCCTGGCGCATGTCCACCTTGGGCTGCAGGAAGAGGGCGAATTCGCCCGCCGCGATGGCATCGCGCACCTTCTCGCCCTGTTCGCGGTGGCTCTTCAGCGCGCGCTCCTGCGCGGCGTCGAAGGCGTGGAAACGGTTGCGCCCGGACTGTTTGGCCGCGTACATGGCCTGGTCGGCATGGCGCAGCAGGGCATCGGCGTCCGCGTCGTCGTCGGGGTAGATGGTGTAGCCCACGCTGGCTGTCACCGTCACCGCCACCCGCTCGGTGCCCAGCGTGTAGGGCGCGGCCACGCTTTCCATCACCCGGCGCAGCAGGCGCTCGCCGTCGGCGCGGGTCGCCAGATCGGGCAGCAGGATGACGAATTCGTCGCCGCCCAGCCGCGCCACGCAGTCCACGGGGCGCAGCGCCCGCGTGAGTCGGCCGGCCACGATCACCAGCAGGCGGTCGCCCGCGTCGTGGCCGAGCCGGTCGTTCACGGGTTTGAAGCCGTCCAGGTCGAGGTAGGCCACGCCCAGCAGCCGGCCCCGCTCGCGCGCCCGCGCCATGACCTGCTGCAGCCGCGTGGCCAGCAGCACCCGGTTGGGCAGGCCGGTGAGTGCATCGAAATGGGCGAGCTTTTGCAGCAGCTCTTCCTGCACGCGCTGGCTGCTCACGTCGATGCCCACGCCCAGCATGCGCTGCGGGCGGCCGGCCTCGTCGTGGTCCACGATCTTGCCCAGGTTGCGCACCCAGCGGCCGGGCCCCTGGGGCAGGGCGATCTGCCAGGTGGCGTCGAACGGCGTGGCGGGATGAGCGGTGTGGCGCGCCAGTTCGGTGGTCACCGCCTCGATGTCGTCGGGTGCCATGCCCGCCGTCCAGTGCACGGGCGGGGGGTCTCCGGCGGCAGGCGGCAGGCCCTGAAGGTCGCGCCAGCGGCGGTCGCCGGTGAGCGTGCCGGTCTGCAGGTTCCAGTCCCACAGGCCGATGGAGGCGGCTGAAATGGTGAGCGACAGCAGCGCCTCGCGTTCGCGCACCTGGTCTTCCATGCGCTTGCGCTCGGTGATGTCGTGCCCCGAGAACAGCCAGGCCTGCACGCCGTCGATCTCGGTGGCGTGCATGGACTGCAGCACCGTGCGCAAGCCGTCGCGGCGCGTGCGCATCGTGATTTCCAGCCCGTTGACGGCGGTGCGGTCCTGCACGGACTCCACCAGCGCCGCACGCACCTGCGGGGTGATGATGCCCAACTCGACGGCGGTGCGGCCGATGGCCTCGTCCCGTGGAAAGCCCAGCAAGGCCTCCCAGGCGGGGTTGACGTCGATGTAGGCGCCGTCCTCGCGGCGCGACAGGCCCATGGGGTAGGGCATGAGGCGGAACACGCGGGCGAAGCGGTCTTCCGACTGGCTCAGCCGCTCGCTGGCGCGCCGGGATTCGTCGATGTCCTGGATCACGCCCCGCACGCGGGTGACGTGTCCGTTTTCCAGCACGGGCTCGGCGGTGGCGGTCACCCAGATGTGCCGGCCGTCGTCGGCCCGCTGGATCTGCACCTGCATGCTCCATTCGGCCCGGTCCACCATGCATTGCCGAAAGCGCTCGCGCAGGGCTTCGCGAAAGGGCGGCACCACGAACCGCTCCAGGTAGTCGGTGCGCGGCAGCGGCGCGTCGGGCGGCAGGCCGTGGATGTCGTACGAGACATCGGACCAGTACACCAGCCCCTCCCCGACGATGTGCTCCCACGCGCCCATGCGGGCCATGCGGCCGGCCTGCTGCAGCAGGCGGTTGGCGTCCATCAGCCGGGCGCGGCTGTGTTCCTCGGCCGTCATGTCGTGGAACACGAAGACGATGCATTCCTGGCCCGATACCGTCACGGGCCGCGCCGACATCAGCCCGGGAATGGGCCGCTTGCCGCGCTGCGCCACCATCGGCATGCGGTCCACGTAGCCGTCGCGGCGGTGCAGCGCCACCATCTGCGCGCGCTGCTCGGGATGGGCCCAGATGTCCAGTTCGGTCGAGGTGCGGCCCACCGCCTGTTCGCGGGTGTAGCCCAGCAGCTCGGTGAAGGCCTCGTTCACATCCAGGTAGCAGCCGTCGGACAGGCGCGCCACGCCGGCGGGGTCGGGCAGCATCTGGTAGATGGTGGTGTACTTGACCTCCGACAGCCGCAGCGCCTCCTGCATCTCGTGCAGCGAGGTCACATCGAGGTCCATGCCCACCAGGCGCAGCGGCCGGCCGTGCGCGTCACGCTCGGCCACCTGCCCCCGGGCGATCACCCAGCGCCAGCGGCCATGGATGTCCTGCATGCGGAATTCGGCATTGAAGCTGTCTTCGTGCCCCTCCATCGTGCGCTGCAGGTAGGTGGCCAGGCGGGCGGCGTCGTCCGGGTGGCGGCGTTCGTTCCAGCGCTGCCAGTCGCTCGCGTCGCGCGCGGCTGCGCCAGCGCCACGGCGGGTGTCCCGGTCTTCCAGCCCGAAGGCCTGGTAGAAGCTGCCGCGGTAGGAAAACCGGCGTTGGGGCACATCCCACTCCCAGCGGCCGCCGCCGGTGGCATCCAGGGCCATGAGCAGTTCCTGCTCCTGCTGGCGCAGCGTCTGCAGTGCCCGGGCCCGGCCGCACAGCAGCTGCGTGCCCCCACCCAGGATCAAGAAGCCCATGCCATAGCGCCAGGGCAACTGCTGCAGCCAGGGCATCAGGTCGCCCTCCAGCAGGAAGCCCGCCGGCCCTTCGCGCCAGAACAGCATGCACGGCGGCAGGCAGGCGGCCACGGCCACGATCACCACCCACAGGTTCAGGCCCGTCGCCTGCCGCACCCCGCGCCACAGCAGGCCGATGGCGAACACGGAGCCGATCGCGCCCAGCCCGGCAGGCAGCGGCCCGGCCGACAGCCACCAGAAGCCGGCGGCCGTGACCCCGGCCGCCAGCGCCCCGGCCAGCGGGCCGAACATCACCGTGCACACCGCCGTCACCGTGGGATGGGGCAATTCGGCATACAGGGGGTCGAACGCCCGGGTGAACACCATGATCAGCACGGAGGCCAGGCCCCCGATCAGCCCAGCCTGCACCCGCGTGCGCCGCGATGGCTGCAGCAGTTCCGCGCCGGGCAACAGCGCCAGCACCGCGATCAGCAGAAGGTGCAGCCCGCCGAGGAAGAAGATTTCATAGCCCATCGTGCGGCGCCGAAGGGAGAACACCTTGGCGGCCCATGGCACGGACCCGGACAGGACAATCCATGCGGAAGTGGGGCGCGAGGGGCATGGGCCGAGTTTAGAACGGGTTCATGACCATGGCAGAGCAGCGCCCGCACGAAAGTTGGCGGCCGGGCGCCTCTCTCGGGTTTTTCCGGAAGGCGGACGGATCGGGCCGCCGCGCCCGGATCAGGCCGCGAGGCCGTGCAGGTCCGGCGCCCGGTCCAGCGCCCAGAGGTGACCGAGCAGGCGCCGTGCGCGCCCCGCACCGACGACCGGCGCTGCCAGTTCCAGGAATTTGCCCTCCAGCTCTTCGTCCGACAGCGGCAGTTCGGGGTCGCCCTTGCGGTCCGGCTGCAGCCACACCAGGCGGCGGCCGTCGTGGGTTTCGATGTCCACGCGGGCGGACCGCCGGCCCGGAAAGGCGGCGTCGATTTCGGGATCGACCACCGCGCCGATGCGGCCGACCATGGCCCGCAGCGCCGGGTCGGCCAGCCGCTCGGGCGTGTAGGCGGCCAGGCGCACGCTGCCATGTACCAGGGCGGTGGCCACGACGAAGCGCAGGCTGAACCGGGCCTCGTTTTCGGTTTGCGGGTTTTCGTAGCAGGCGATGTCCAGCGCCGGGCCATAGGTGGCGACCTGCACGTGGCGGATGTCGGCCGGCTGCAGCCCGTGCGCGGCGCGCAGCGCCAGTGCGCCGTCGATGGCCGCAAACGTGTGCCCGCAGCCGATGTGGTTCTTGAACGTGAGGCGCGTGATGTGGAAGTCGCGCCCCAGGGTGTCGCCGGCGTGCGACCAGTCCGGGCCGTCGCTCATGGCGCGGCCCAGGCCGGCCTCGCCATCCAGCACATCCAGCGAGCCGGTCACGCCCTGGCCGGCCAGTTGCGCGGCCAGCAGGCCGGCCTCGGCCGCGCGGCCGGCGTGCAGCGGGTTGGACATCGAGTCCATCCGGAAGGCCTGCTGCAGGCCGGCGGCGAAGGTGGCCGCCGTGGCCAGCGCATGGGCGAAGGGGGCGGCGTCCAACTGCAGCACCCCGCCGGCCGCCGCCGCGGCACCGAAGGCGCCCACGGTCCCGGTGTTGTGCCAGAAGCGGTAGTGCGGCCGGCCCATGACCACGCCGATGCGGGTCGAGACCTCATAGCCCAGCACCAGGGCGCGCAGGAACGCCAGCCCGCTGGCGCCGGCCTGCTGGCTGGCCGCGAGGGCCGCAGCGATGGTGGCCGCGCCGGGGTGGTACATGGCCTCGCGAAAACTGTCGTCCACCTCGGCCGCGTGCGCTGCCGCGCCGTTGTACAGCGCCGCCGCCCGGGCCGTGGCGGCGCGGCCGTTGCCCAGGCGGGCGGGGCCGCGGTCCAGGTCGTCGGCCAGCACCTGTTCCAGCTGGGCCAGCGGCGCAGTCGCCAGGCCCGGAAACAGCGAGGCATGCCAGTCGATGACGGCGCGCTTGGCGTGGTGGATCACCGGATCGGGCAGGGCGGTGTGGTGGAACGCGCGGGCGTATTGCCCGAAGACTTCGGTGGCATGCATGGTGGGCGGATGTCCTTTGCTTTCAAAACCCTGGGACGAAGCGAAGGCGCCGGCCTTGGAGGCGCTCGCACTCACGCCAGCACCAGCACGCCGTCCGCGGCGCACACGCCCTGGCCCCGGGGCAGGACGAACACCGGGTTGATCTCCGCCTCGACCACGCGGTCGCCCAGTTGCGCGGCCATGGCCGAGAAGGCCACCACCGCGTCCACCAGCGCCTGCACATCGGCGCAGGGCCGGCCCCGGAAGCCGTCCAGCAGCGGCCAGGTCTTGAGCTCCTGCGCCATGGACAGCGCCTCGGCCCGGCTCAGCGCGCCGAGCCGGCCGCCCTCGCAGGGCAGCAGGCGCAAGGCGGTGTCCTGGAACAGTTCGGCCGTCACGCCCCCCATGCCCAGCAGCACGGCGGTGCCCAGCGCATCGCGGTGCAGGCCGAGGATCAGCTCGGTGCCGCCCGCGACCATCTGCTGGACCAGAAACCGGTGCGGACGCTCGCCGGCCCGGGCCTCGACCTCATCGGCCATCCGGTCCAGCCGCGCGCCGATGGTCTGCGGCAGCAGGCCCACGGCCACGCCGCCCACGTCGCTCTTGTGCGTGATGCGCGAGGACAGGATCTTGAGCACCACCGGCCCGCCCAGTTCGAGCGCGGCGGCCTCGGCCTCGGCCGCCGTGCCCACCACGCGCTCGGCCGCGCAGGGCACGCCGAAGCGGCCGAACACCGCCTTCGCCTGCGCTTCGTCCAGCGGCCCACCGGGCAATGGCTCCAGCGCCAACGCGGCCGGGCCCGGGGCCAGGGCGGCGGCCCCGGGCTCCCCCGAGACCTCGAAGCGGCTCGCACGCAGCATGCCGGCCAGCGCGGCGGTGCAGCTTTCGGCTGCGGCGAAGGCCGGTACGCCGCGCTGGGTCAGCAGCGCCCCGATCTCCGGTGCGTGCGGGCTGACATAGGCCAGCACCGGCTTGTCGGAATCCGGCAGGCAGGCCTGGATCGCGCCGGCCAGCAGCTCCGGCATCGCCAGGCTGGAGGAGCCGACGATGATGACCAGCGCGTCGTAGCGCGGGCTGGCCAGCAGCGCCGTGATGGCGCCCCGCAGCAGGTCGGGCCTCAGCCCGGCGAGCGTGACGTCGATGGGGTTGCGGTCCAGCACCGCCTCGCTGCCGGTCTGCAGGGCCCGCAGCGCCTGGGCCGTGGCCGCATCGGGCGGGGGGGTCTCGAAGCCGGCCACGCCCAGGTCGTCGGACACCAGCGTGCCCGCGCCCCCGGTCGAGGTGAGGACGGCCACGCGGTTGCCGCGCAGGCGCCGCCCGGTGCACAGCGCGGCCGGCACGTCCAGCAGGTCGGCGAAGCGCTCCGCGCGGATCACGCCCACCTGCTTGAACAGCGCGTCGTACATGCGGTCGGCACCGGCCAGGGCGCCGGTGTGCGACACGGCGGCCTGCGCCCCGGCCTCGGAGCGCCCCACCTTGAAGGCCACCACCGGCTTGCCGGCGCGCGCGGCCTTGAGGCAGGCCGCCCGGAACCGGGCCGGGTGGCGCACCGCCTCGACATACAGCGCGATCACCTGGGTGGCCGGGTCGTCGGCCAGGTGGTCGATGAAATCGGCCAGTTCCAGATCGACCTCGTTGCTGGTGGAGATGAGCTTGGACAGTCCGATGCCCCGCGCCGCCGCGCGCGACAGCAGCGACCCCAGGATGCCGCCGCTTTGCGACACCACGCCGATGCCGCCCACCGGAAACGCATCCATCTCCAGCGCGCCGGAGAGCGAGAGCACGATGCCGTCGGTCAGGTTGACCAGCCCGATGGTGTTGGGCCCCAGGATGCGCATGCGGCCGGCCGCGTCCATGAGTTGCGCCTGGCGGTGCGCGCCTTCCTCGCCGGTTTCGGTATAGCCGCTGGCCAGCACGATGGCCGCCGCGCAGCCGCGCGCCGACAGCTCCCGGACCGTCTGGTGCGCGCGCTCGGCACCCAGCAACACCACGGCCACGTCCGGCACCTCGGGCAGCGAGGCCACGTCGGGATAGCAGGGCAGGTCGCCGATGCGCTCCACCTTGGGATTGACCGGCAGGATGCGGCCCGAGAACCCGTGCTTTTGCAGATAGGCCACCGGACGGCCCGTGGTCTTTTGCGGGTCGGCCGAGGCGCCGATGACGGCAACGCTGCGCGGCGACAGCAGCTTGGCGATGGCTTCGTTCATGGCATCACTCCGTGGCGGCCGAACGGGCCAGGAACGCCTCGACGGCGGCGCGGTGCTCGCTGCTCGTGTAGCAGATACCCTGCGCCTGGCTGCCCTGCGAGAACACGTCGTGCGAGGTCCGCTCGAAGCTCTGGTTGAGGATCGTCTTGGTGAGCGCGATCGCGGTGGGCGACGCACTGCCCAGCTCCCTGGCCCACGCCTGCGCGTCGGCCAGCAGCGAGGCGGCCGTGGTCCGGCGGTCCACGATGCCCAGGGCCAGGGCTTCGTCCGCGTCCACTTTGCGCCCGGTGAAGATGAGCTGCTTGGCCTGCGAGAGGCCGACCCGGCGCGGCAGGAAGTACATGCCGCCCCCGTCCGGCACGATGCCGCGCAGCACGTAGCTCCAGGTGAAGCTGGCCCATTCGCTGGCCAGGATGAAGTCGCAGGCGAGCGCCGTGTCGGCGCCCAGGCCCGAGGCCGCGCCGTTGACGGCGGCGATCACCGGCTTGGGCATGGTGTGCAGCAGCGCCTGCGTCTGGTGCACGCGCTGCTGGCGCTGCCAGCCGTTGAAGCCGACCTCGCCCGCCGGTGCGTTCATGCGCCGCTGCATGCCGGCGATGTCTCCGCCCGCGCAAAAGCCCTTGCCCGCGCCGGTGAGGACGAGGGCGCGGATGCTGCGGTCCGCAGCCACCTTTTCGAGCGCGTCGATGAACTCCGTGCGCATGTCGTCGCTCATGGCGTTGCGCTTGTCGGGGCGGTTGAGCGTGATGGTGGCCACCGCGTCGGTGGTGTGCAGTTCGATCAGGGTGTAGCGCATGGCTTGTTCTCTCTACAGGGGAATCGGGGTCGGTGCCGGCAGGGGGCGGGCAGGGCGTTCAGTCGGGCTTGATGCTGTTTTCCTGGATGATCCGGGCCCAGCGCTGCTCCTCGGCCTGCACGTAGGTGTCCAGCTCCGCTGGGGGGCCGGCGTTGATCACCAGGCCTTCGTGTTCGAGCTTGCGAACGAAGTCGGGCGAGCGGGCCGCCTTCTGCGCCGCCGCGTTGAGCCGCTCGACCACCGGAGCGGGCGTGCCGGCCGGCACGTACAGGCCGTACCAGCTCTCCACCCGATAGCCCGGCACCGTGGCCGCGACGGTCGGAATGCCCTTGAAGGCGTCGGAGGGCTGCGCGGTCGTCACGCCCAGGGCGCGCAGCTTGCCGGTGTCCACAAAGGTGGACACCGCCGCTGCGGTGGCGAACATCATGTCCACCTGCCCGCCCAGCAGGTCGGTCAGCGCCGGGCCCGCGCCGCGGTAGGGGATGTGCGTGAGCGATACCTTGGCGAGGTTGCCGAACATTTCGCCGGCCAGGTGCGCGGAGGTGCCCGCACCCTGCGATGCGTAAGTGAGCTTGCCCGGCTGGGCCTTGGCGGCGGCCACCACCTCGGCCACGGTCTTGTACGGGCTCTCGGGCCGCACCACCAGCACGTTGGGCCCGCGCCCGATCAGGATGACCGGCTGGAACGCCTTGTTGCTGCCGTAGGGCAGCTTGGGCTGCAGCGCCGGATTGATGGCATGCGCGAAGGACGCCACCACGGCCACGTAGCCGTCCGGCGGGCTCTTGGCCACGTTGTCCGTGCCGATCATGGTGCCGGCGCCGGGCTTGTTTTCGATGATGACCGGCTGGCCCAGGTCCTTGGACATTTCCGCGCCCAGCGTGCGCGCGATCAGGTCGGTGCCGCCGCCGGGGGCGAAGGGCACGACGAGCTTGAGGGGTTTGTCCGGAAACCCGGCCCAGGCCGGGGCGAGCGGGCAGGCCAGTGCGAGAAAGAGGGAAATCGCTCTCGCGCATCGGCGAGCGAAGGGGGTGGGCATTGCGTTGTCTCCTGTTGTGGTCTGGTCGCGTCCGGCATCCCATCGGTGTGCCATGCCGGGCTGCCCAAAGCTTAGGCAGTTCCTCCCGTCTTGTGACCCCCGCTGTTCCAACCAGTGAAACTAGACGAGGGTGCCGGCACGCTGGACAATCGGCGCTCGCCCAGGCCGGGCGCCAGGAAAACCCCTCTCATGACCCGCTCCGTCATCCTCCCGGACCTGCCCGGGCAGTCGCCATCCAACCGCTCGCTGGAGCGGGGCATCGAGATCCTTCGCGCCTTCCGCCCGGGCTCGGAACTGCTCGGCAACGGAGACTTGGTGGAGCGCACCGGCCTGTCCAAGGCCACGGTGAGCCGGCTCACACAGACGCTGGTGGGCGCGGGCATGCTGCAGTGGGACCCGGCCCGGCGCGCCTACCGGCTGGCACCCGCGGTGCTGAGCCTGGCGCATTCGATGCGCACCGGCTCGCGGGTGCTCTCGGCCGCCGCGCCGCTGATGCGGGCCCTGGCCGAATCGCGGCGCATCAACGTCGGGCTGGCCGCGCCGGACCGCGACGAGATGGTGTACCTCGAATCCATCCGGTACAACCGGCGGATCGTGCTGCGGCATGTCGTGTCCGGCCAGCGCGTGCCCATGGAGCTGACGTCGCTGGGCCGCGCCTACCTGGCCGTGGCGCCGGCCCCGCAGCGCAAGGCGCTTCTGGAGGTGTTCAAGGCGCGCCGGCGGGGCCAGTGGAAAGCGATCGAGCGGGAGATCGACGACGCCCGGGCCAGCGTCCATGCACGGAACTTCTGCGCCGCGGCGTGGCAGCCCGAGGTCGTGGCGCTGGCCACGCCGCTGCCCACGGCCGATGCCATCTACGTGCTCAACTGCAGCGTCTCGACCGGCGACCCGCTGGAGGCGGTGGTGGGCGAGCTGCACGCGCCCCTGCTGGCCCTGCGCGCCGACATCGTCCGGGCACTGCAAGCGCAGGCCGCGCAGTAGGCATGAGCCGGGGCCCTGGCGCCCCGACGGCCTTTTTTGTGGTTCGTCAGCCCGCGCCGGTGCGGCGCCGCGGCCCGATCAGCCCGGTGGACAGCATCGTGCCGCACACGATCACCAGCCCGCAGCCCACCATCCACGGCGTGACGGCCTCGTGCAGGAACACCGCACCGTAGAACACCGCGAACACCGGCGCCAGGAAGGTCACCGCCAGCGCCCGGCTGGGCCCGGCATGGGCGATCAGTCGAAAGTACAGGATGTAGGCGATGCCGGTGCACAGCACGGCCAGCGCCACCACCGCGGCCCAGGCGCGCAGGCCGGGCGTTTGCGCAGGCCAGAACCAGATCGCCGGCAGCGCCAGGCCCAGGGCGGCGCCCAGCTGGCTGCCCGTGGCCGTGGCCAGGGGCGGAATGCCCGTGAGGTAGCGGCGCGCGAAGCTCGCGGCCACCGCGTAGCACGACGAGGCCAGCAGGCAGGCCCCGAGCGCCCAGCCGGCGTGCCCCGTCTTCAGGCACACGCCCGCCGGCGCCCGCCAGGCCAGCAGCGCCACGCCGATGAACCCCAGCGCCAGCCCGAGCCAGCGCAGCCGCGTGATGCGGTCGCCCAGCCACACCCAGGCCACCAGCGCACCGAAGAGCGGCACCGTCGCGTTCAGGATGGACGTGAGCCCGGTCGCCAGGTGCATCACCGCCCAGGCGAACAGCGCGAACGGAATGGCGGAGTTGATCAGCCCGGCCAGCATGATCGGCCGCCAGTGCCGGCGCAGCGCCGGCCACTGGCCCTGGCGCAGCAGGATCGGCCACAGGAAGAGCGTGGCCAGGCCCACGCGCAGGCCGGCGGCGGGCAGCGCGCCGAACTCCGCCGCGCCCAGCCGCATGAACAGGAACGAGGCGCCCCACAGCGCCGACAGCACGATGAACTCGCCCAGCCACGCCTTGGGCGCTGCGCCCACGGCACCCGGCGCGCCGGCCGCCCGCGCGCTCATGCCGTGGCCCCTGCGGCGGCAGGTGCTTCGCCGGCAAAGAGCGGCAGCGTGCCCGGTCGGTTGTTGTGCCCCCCGCTGCCAGCTGGCACCGCGCCTTCGCGTTGCAGCAGCCAGGCCTTGCGCGGCAGCCCGCCGGCATAGCCCGTCAGGCTGCCCGCCGAGCCCACCACGCGGTGGCACGGCACGATCACGCTCACCGGGTTGCGGCCCACCGCCGCGCCCACGGCGCGCACGGCCAGCGGCCGCTCCAGCAGGCGGCTCAGGGCTCCGTAGCTGGTGGTGGCGCCGCAGGGAATGCCCAGCAGCGCCTGCCACACGGCCTGCTGGAACGGCGTGCCGCCCGACAGGTCCAGCGGCAGGTCGAAGCGGGTGCGCCGGCCGTCCAGGTATTCGTGGAACTGGGCCTTGGCGCGCAGCAGCACTGGATGGGCGTCGTCCACGGGCCAGGCGCCGGGGCCGTCGAGCAACGCTTCTGGCTGGTGGCGCTGCCCGTCGAACCACAGGCCCGACAGGCCCAGCGGCGAGGCGGACAGGCGCACGTCGCCCAGCGGGGTGGGCGTGCGGCTTTGCACGGTGAGGGGATGGAACTGCATGATCGAATCCAAGGTAAAAAGTGGCTCCAGCACAATGAATGCGCCGGCACATTGCTATGTTTTAATAGTGATTACGTGGTGGGCGCCCCCGAGGCCGCGGGCGTGCTCCCCAGCGTCCACGCCCGGATCACCGCATAGCTGCGCCACGGCCGCCACGCTTGCGACGCGGCCGTGGCCGCCTGGGCCGCGCGCGGTGCGCCCTGCACGCCCAGCGCCTTGTGCAGCGCCACGTCGCCCGCCGGAAACGCATCGGGCCAGCGCAGCGCCCGCATGGCGATGTACTGCGCCGTCCAGTCGCCGATGCCCGGCAGCTCGCACAGCGCCGCCGTGGTGGCTGCCACATCGGCCGCGCCGTGCAGCGCCAGGCGCCCGCTGTCCACCGCCTGCGCCAGCGCCACGATGGCGGCCTGCCGCTGGCGCACGATGCCCAACTGCCCCAGCGCATCGCCCGCCGCGCCGGCCAGCACCGCCGGCGAAGGGAACAGCCGCGTCAGCGCCGGCCAGGGCGTGTCGATGGGCTCGCCGAAGCGCTCCATCAGCCGCTGCGCCAGCGTGCGGGCCGCGGCCACCGTGATCTGCTGGCCCAGCACGGCGCGCACCGCCAGCTCGAACCCGTCGAACGCGCCGGGCACGCGCAGCCCGTCGCCCTCGGGGAAGGCACCGTGCAGCACGGCGTTGATGGCCTGCGGGTCGGCGTCCAGGTCGAGCAGGGCGCGCACCCGCGCGATCACCAGCGGCAGCACCGGGTGCAGGTTGTCGCTGGTCTGCAGCAGTACCTGGGGGCGGTCGGGGTCGAACCGGGCGCTCAGCCAGCCGGCATGCACCTGCCCGCCCGCCACCAGCCGCACCGTGCGGCGCAGGGCCTGCTCGCCCTCGGTGGACACCGACTCCACCGCATGGATCTGCCGCTTGGCGAAAAACGCCAGCAGGGCCGGCACGTCCAGCGGCGGCCGGTAGGCCAGGCGCACCGTGCTGCTGGCGCCACCCGCCGCCGTGCCCGCGCCGGTCTTGCGCAACTGCGTGGGATTGAGCCCGTAGTGCCCGGCAAACGCCGCATTGAAGCGCCGCACGCTGCCGAAGCCGCTGGCCAGCGCCACCTGCGTGACGGGCAGGTCGGTGTCGGTCAGCAACTGCTTGGCGGCCAGCAGGCGGCGCGTCTGCAGGTATTGCAGGGGCGACACGCCCAGGGCCGTCTCGAAGATGCGGCGCAGGTGCCGGTCGCTCACGCCCAGCCGGGCGGCCAGGCGCTGCAGGGGAGACGGGCCGGTGGCGGCGGCCTCCCAAGCGCCTTCGCCCTCCAGCAGGCGCAGCGCCTCGCGCACCAGGATGTCGGGCGCGTCCTGCACCGACCAGGCCAGCGCGCGCGGCGCCAGCTCGGGCCGGCAGCGCAGGCAGGGCCGAAAACCCGCGCTCTCGGCCTGGGCGGCCAGCGCGAAGAAGCGGCAGTTCTCGCGCCGCGGCGTGCGCACCGCGCACACCGGCCGGCAGTAGATGCCGGTGGAGGTCACGCCGGTGAAGAACCGGCCGTCGAAACGCGCATCCCGCGCCGTCATCGCCCGGTAGCGGGCATCGTCGGCATCGGTGGCCAGGGAGGTGCGGGAGGCAGTCATTGGAGGGCCATCATAGGCCGGCGATAGGGCAGCGCTGGCCGTTTCCGGACATGTGCCTGACGCGCCGGGGACGCGTCCGGCGCGGCCGAAGATGCGGCGCCGGCCTACGCGCCGCAGCCCCGGCGGCGCCCGACCCCGCGCCTACAATGCCGCGACCCCGTCCAACGAGAAGGGGCGCCGCAGCGCACCATGCGCCCGCCGCGCCCCGCGATTTCTCCCGAACCGCGAAGGAACCCCCTGTGCAGCCCACGCCCGCCATCTTCAAGGCCTACGACATCCGCGGCATCGTGCCGAGCACCCTGAACGGCGAAGTGGCCCGGGGCCTGGGGCGCGCCTTCGGCACCGCCGCGCGGGCCGAGGGGCAGACGGTGGTGGCCGTGGGGCGCGACGGCCGCCTGTCCGGCCCCTCGCTGGCCGCCGCGCTGATCGCCGGGCTGGTGGACGCCGGCATCGAGGTCATCGACATCGGCCCCGCCACCACCCCCATGCTCTACTTTGCCGCCCACACCCTGTGCCAGAGCGGCATCCAGGTCACCGGCAGCCACAACCCCAAGGACTACAACGGCTTCAAGATGGTGCTGGCCGGCCGCGCCATCTACGGCGAAGAGATCCAGGCCCTGCGCCGCACCATGGAAGAAGAAAGCTGGACGCTGGCCCAAGGCGGCAGCGTGCGCCAGGCCGACGTGCTGCCCGCCTATGTGCAGCGCATCACCTCCGACGTCAAGCTCGCCCGCCCCATGAAGATCGTGGTGGACAGCGGCAACGGCATTGCCGGCGCATCGGCCCCCGGCATCTTCCGCGCGCTGGGCTGCGAGGTGATCGAGCTGTTTTCCGAGGTGGACGGCAATTTCCCCAACCACCATCCCGACCCCAGCAAGCCCGAGAACCTGCGCGACCTGATCGCCACGCTGCAGTCGAGCGACGCCGAACTGGGCCTGGCCTTCGACGGCGACGGCGACCGGCTGGGCATCGTCACCAAGGACGGCCAGAACATCTTCCCCGACCGCCAGATGATGCTGTTCGCCCGCGACGTGCTCTCGCGCGTGCCCGGCGGCCACATCCTCTTCGACGTGAAGTGCACCCAGCGCCTGGCGCCCGCCATCACCGAGGCGGGCGGCCAACCCGTCATGTACAAGACCGGCCACTCGCTCATCAAGGCGCGCATGAAGGAACTCGACTCGCCCCTGGGCGGCGAGATGAGCGGGCACATCTTCTTCAAGGAACGCTGGTTCGGCTTCGACGACGGCACCTATGCCGGCTGCCGCCTGCTCGAAATTTTGAGCCGCGAAAGCGACCCCGGCGCCGTGCTCAACGGCCTGCCCACCAGCCATTCCACGCCCGAGCTGAACGTGTCGTGCGCCGAAGGCGAGCCGCACCGCCTGACCGCCGAACTGCAGGCCCTGGCCGCCGAAACCTTCGCCGCCCCGGCCGAGATCAACACCATCGACGGCCTGCGGGTGGACTGGCCGGACGGCTTCGGCCTGATCCGCGCCAGCAACACCACGCCCGTGCTGGTGCTGCGCTTCGAAGGCCACACGCCCGAGGCGCTGGCGCGCATCGAAGCGGCCATGCTCGCGCTGCTGCACCGGGTCAAGCCCGACGCGCACGTGGGTGCCGCGGCCCACTGATCTTTCGCCACCAGCCGCCTGCCATTCACAGCCCGCTTCACGGACCACCCGCCCCTTGAATCCCCCCGTGTTCCCACCGCTGTACACCGTGGCAGCGGCGCAGTCGATCTCCCTGCCCGGCGATATGCCGGCCAACGTGCAGGCGCACCTGGCCATGGTGCAGGCCGCCGCCCAGGAAGGCGTGCAACTGCTCGTCTTTCCCGAGCTGTCGCTCACGGGCTATGAGCCCGACCTGGCGGCCCGCCATGTGCTCGGCGCGGACGACGCCGTGCTGGCGCCTCTGCGCGAGGCCGCCCGCGCCCATGGCATGGCCGTGGTGGTCGGCGCGCCCGTGGCCCCCGCCGTGCCGGGCGGCCTGCCGGCCATCGGCGCCTGGGTGTTCGAGCCCGATGGCCGCGCCGCCCTGTACCGCAAGCGCCACCTGCACCCCGGCGAAAACACCTTCGCCAGCCCGGGCACCGAGGATTTCCATGTGCGCCCCCTGGCCGGCCAACCCACCGCGCTGGCCGTGTGCGCCGACACCACGCACCCCGAACACGCCCGCGCCGCACGCGGGGGCGGCGCGGCCCTGTACGCCTGCGGCTCGGTGATCTCCGAAGGCGCCTATTTGCGCGAGACCGCGCAGCTGCAGGGCTACGCGGCCGAGTGGGGCATGGCCGTGCTGCTGGCCAACCACGGCGGGCCCACCGGCGGCTACGCCTGCGCGGGCCGCAGCGCCTTCTGGGCGCCGGGCGGCGCCTGCGTGGTGGCCGCCCCGGGCACGGGCACCTGCCTGGTCATCGCGGAGCGCGATGGCGACGGCAACGGCGACGGCGACGGCGACGGGTGGCGTGGCCGCGTGGTCGACACAGAGCCCGGCCGGCCCGGCACCGCGGGCGTGGCAGGGCAGTGACCCCCGCCCGCGCCCTGTACTCGGCCATCACCTGGCTGGCCCAGCCGCTGCTGCGCGCCAAGCTGCGCCGCCGCGCCGCCATCGAACCCGGCTACGGTGTGTCCGTGGAAGAACGCTTCGGCCACTACCCGCAGGCGATGGACAGCCTGGCCCCCATCAGCACCACCGGCCTGGGCAATCCCTTCGTCTGGGTGCATGCCGTCTCGCTGGGCGAGACCCGGGCCGCCGCCATCCTGCTGGCCGAGCTGCGCCAGTTGCTGCCCGGCATGCGCCTGCTGCTCACCCATGGCACCGCCACCGGCCGCGCCGAAGGCGAAAAACTGCTGCAACCCGGCGACGTGCAGGTCTGGCAGCCGTGGGACACGCCCGGCGCGGTGCGGCGCTTTCTGCAGCAGTTTCGCCCCGAGATCGGCATCCTCATGGAAACCGAGATCTGGCCCAACCTGCTGGCCGGCTGCCGCCAGCGCGGCATTCCCGTGGTGCTGGCCAACGCCCGCCTCAACGCAAAATCGCTCGCCGGCGCACGCCGCCTGTCATGGCTGTCCCGCCCCGCCTACGCGGGCCTGGCCGCCGCCTGGGCCCAGACCGAGGCCGACGCCGAGCGCCTGCGCGCGGCCGGCGCCCGCGTGCAGGGCGTGTTCGGTAACCTCAAGTTCGACGTGGTGCCCGACGCCGCCCAACTGGCGCAAGGCCGCGAATGGCGCGACGCCACCGGCCGCCGCGTGGTCCTATTGGCCAGCAGCCGCGAGGGCGAGGAAGCGATGTGGCTGGAGGCCTTGCAGTCAAAACGGCCTCCAGTGCAAATAGCACTAGGGCATTATGCTATCAATTCGGGAGCATCCGTCGCAGAAGCATCGGCAGCAGCCCTGCCCGTGCAGTGGCTGGTGGTGCCACGCCACCCCCAGCGCTTCGCCCAGGTGCGGGAGCTGATCGAGGCCGCCGGCCTGACCGTGTCGCCCCGCAGCACCTGGGGCGCCGCACCCGGCACCGCCGACGTGTGGCTGGGCGACTCGCTGGGTGAGATGGCGCTGTACTACGGCCTCTCGCACGCGGCCCTGCTGGGCGGCAGCTATGCGCCGCTGGGAGGGCAGAACCTGATCGAAGCGGCGGCCTGCGGCTGCCCGGTGGTGACGGGGCCGCACACGTTCAACTTTGCCGAGGCGGCACGGTTGGCTTGCGAAGCGGGGGCGGCGCTGCGGGTGAAGGACATGGCCGAGGCTGTGGGTGTGGCGGAGGCGCTGGTGGGGGATGCGCC
This sequence comes from Acidovorax sp. SUPP2825, assembly GCF_030158995.1. Taxonomy (NCBI): domain Bacteria; kingdom Pseudomonadati; phylum Pseudomonadota; class Betaproteobacteria; order Burkholderiales; family Comamonadaceae; genus Acidovorax; species Acidovorax sp. SUPP2825. The sequence continues at coordinate 21,648 of NZ_BQXK01000018.1, forward strand.
GAGGCTGGAGGAGGCGCAGGGCAGGGCGGTGGCGTTTACCAGCGCGCACCGGGGGGCGGCGTTGGCGACGGCGCTGGCTGTGGCGCAGATGTTGCGGGTGCAGGTGGGGGGCTCGGGGGACTTCAGGCCATCAAGTCCGTCGGGCGCTGTGGATCCCTAATGACTGGTTATTAACGTGATTTCTACCGATCAATTTGGAGGCTGCGAAAGTCGGCTATCGGCCATAAGCGGCCATTCGGGAAGCGAAATTCGACGAATGCTTCAGGCTGGGAGCGGTCTGTCAGATCTAAGGGCCGAGAGACTGCTCTCCGCGAAACGTGACGTTGAATGCTGGCCAGGGCTTGCAACGATGGACCGCATATATCACTCGAAGCGATCACGCTCTTCGTTGATTTCTTCTCTTTGAATCTCCCGGTCGAGTAGTTCGATCTCGGTTTCTATCCATTGCGCGACCTGGAAATCGAATCCCGCTGCAAGCCAGCGCCGCAGGATGTCTCTATGGTGCTTTAGATGTTGGCTCGTCGGGCCTACCCATGACCCGGAGTGAAATGAGGCGCTTATCCCGGAACGTACGCCATCGATGTGCCCATACCGTGTCAACAATTGCCGAGTCAGTCTGCCGCCGCCTTCGTCATCAAGCGTGGGAATCGCCGCATGTGCGATCAGAGCAGCTCGGCCGTCGGGATCAGACTCGATCCAACCCAAAATGCTGCTCTCCGGCAAGCCCACAATGGGGCCGCGCTGCACTCTGTCCCCAAACGAACGGATGCCACCCTTCAGCCAGTTGCGCACGTCACTCCTCCATTTCGGCAACGTAGCCTCGAAGTGCTTTGCAGTGACCTGCCAAGCGCCTTCATTGTCGATATTGACCAACTCATAGCTTAGCGCTTCGATGTCATCGTCATAGCTCAGCCGGTAATCCTCGCCCGTGGAAGTAAGGATCGCATCGAGCAAGGGCGCTGCAAACTCACCATTGGACTTGACCAACCTTGAGCAAACGCGCTTCCAATTGAACCCTAAGGATTGTTTTGGGTGTTGTAAAAAGGGAATCGCATGTCGCGCTACATCGAAGGCGAAGTCTGGGCCGCAGGGCATGGGTCGATCCGACGAAATGGAGCTCATCAACCCGATCAACAGCTGCAGAGCTTCCGGGGTCTTTCGCTGCCGAATCAAACAGAATAGGCGCTCCACTTGTTCTGTCGGCACTGAATCCAACGCCATGCCGAACTGCAACGCCCCAAACGGAATAGGCTCGATCCATTTCATCTCAAGTGCATCGAGACAGCGGTTGAATGCGGTTTCGCTGTAATCAGATCGCAGAGTCATCTCCGCGCCCACGCTAGCCGTGTCGCGGCTGTTCAGCATTTCCAGAAGCAACAACTCAAACTGCTTGAAGGACTGTGCTTTGACGCCAGTCAAGTAGCCGTGCAGACAGGTGCCGTGACCGGAACTTCGAGCGATGCCTGTGAGCAAAGGAAGCAGAGCGTGATCCACGTCGCTGGCAGCTAGTTGCTCCCCAAAATGCCAAAGCGCCGGTCCATGACTCGATGGGGTCAGAAGGTGAGAAAGCTCAATTAAGCGATGCGGGTTCGCGGCAACTCGCCGCGCTAGCGCTGCAACCAACGCTTTCGCATGGGAAGCCGGCCTATCGCGCCGATCGCGATACTCTTCTTCCCACTCAAGCCAATCCACGTCAAGGACGTATCTCTGGAACCGACTGCTCAGATCCCGGCGTGTGTACCGGCGGGCGAGGCGCCTGATTCGAACCCCCACCTTACCGTGCTGTTCATCCTCTCGATCTCCCATCCAATGCCAAAAGAACTTGTTCAGCTCACTCGGGGTCATTGCGCTTTCGGAGGCTAGCTGCTCCAGTACTTGGAGCGCAAGCTCAGTGCATGGCGGAGTGCGGATCTGGTGTTTGACCGCTTTGAGCAGCGCCGAGCAGACTTGCCGTCGGAGGACTGCAGGCCAACTCGAAGTCTCGTTGATCAGGGTTTGGAAGTACAAAAGGTGTGCCTGCCACCTGTCACCGTGAGTTGCTGGAATCCAAAGCTTGGCTCGCTCTCGGAGCCCCTGATATTCCGGCCCCACAATTCGAAAGCCCGTGCCGCGCGAGCCCAAGACTGATTCCAATATCTTCAAACCCAGCAGACGTTCAGCATCGGTGCGTCCTCTCAGGAGCGCAAGCAAGGCAGGTAGCCTTTGTTCCGGGCTCGCCTCGGTCGCAGCAGCTTCGGGACCAATGCGAAACAGGCTCACCAGTGTGCCAGTCGAGTTATTGGAAAAGTCGGCATTCTCATTGATAGCAAGCCGCGCCAGCAGGCTTAAGGCCCGCACGGTAAGCAGTGGCCAAACAGCAATCTTCTCAAGTGCCCAGACGATGTTCTGGCGGTCTGACTCGAACTCCGCAAGATCCGCGTCGGGCCAGTTGCCAATTGTGGTCTCAAGCAGGCGTAAGACTGCAGAGGGATTGGCCTCAGCGAGGATCGACAGGAATCGCGACCCGGTCGACGAGGTCAGCATGTCGCGAGTGGAAAAGACGCCGTCTGGCTTGAGAATCTCCTCGACAACGAATTCTGTATCTTTGCCGTCGGCGAATCTGAATTTGTTCAAAAACCACGCATGGAGCGATGGAGGCATGGATTCGAAGGTGGCGACAAAGTCGAACCCACGCCCATAGCGCGTCCAGAACTGCTTCCAAAGGAAGATGTGAAGCGCCTTGGGTACAAAAAATAGCGTCCTGCTGCCTTGCAGGACGCGTCGAGCCCTAAGGCTCTGGACAATCTCTTGAAAGCGTGCCCAGCCGATTGTTGGATCAACCTTGTGAATCAACTGCGCGACATAGGTAGCCTCATCTGATACAGGATCTTCAAATCCGAACCGACTGAACAAGGCGAGGTAGTGAGCCACACAGTCAACTTGCCGTGACGCCGCACCCTCCTGGGTGCCATATCCGTGCAAGAACCGGGACCACAACGGAACCGTCGCCGGCGGTCGCAGCAAATCAGTAGGATTTGCATGAAGATTCTCTGCAACGGCATACGCTACTCGTGGCGAGCCCTCGCAGATGGTGACCCAACGATCAAGGCCTTGGGACTCTCCGACCCGGTCTTCCAGGATACTCCTGATGGTTTCGTCTGGAAGACGGGGGGCATGCAGGCGGAGTATTTCGTCGTCATGACTTTCATCACGCCCATGATCGAGAGTGACAAGTTTCATCGCGCCACAGCGGGTCTTCAGATGCCGCCAGACGTCGGACATCTCCGATTCGGATAGGTCATCGAGCACTAGCACCAGAGGCTTCGTCCAGCCGGCCCGAAGCAGTTGCCTAAACAACGCCGTCTGACCGAACTTGGAGCCATGACACAAGTAGAGCACTGAGGGGGCAATATGCGGTGCCCTCAACGCCTCCAGGACCATGCGCGTCTTGCCCAAGCCAGGCTCCCCTAGCACCCGAATATGCTTGGCATCGCCTTCGATGCCTGCTCGAATTAGGTTGATCAGCTCAGTTTGAGCTGGCGCGGGCTTGAATGAACTGGCCATGTGGGCATCGCGATCCCATTCGTCGAGCACCCAAGCCTCTTGAATAGAGTCGTAGGTCAACTGTGCCGCGATGCCAGGGTAGCGCTCTGCAAAGTTGGAGAGTTGGCTTGCACCCAACACGTCAACAAGGTTGCAATAGTCCGCGACACCTAATGATTCCAGCACTCTGACAATTTGTTCGCAGGCGTCATTCCGTTGTTGGGGTGTGAGATCGTGTCCCGTGCAGACAACGACATAGCGCCCCCTTCTCTCGATCAGACGCGCCACCTCCGGAAACAGCGTCCCTTTGCTGTTAACCAATTCGCCACGGATGGAACCGTTGGCCCAAGGCCTGAACGATGTACCGGACTTCAACTGAATACCTGTCAAACCGGCAGCAAAGAAACAATCTGCTGGAATTTGAGTATCAGGAGGCACATCGATTTCGGCATCGATTCCACCGTCCGCGACGGTCAGCCGGCTAGAAATCGTGACGACTGCCGGATTGAGCTTGGCGTAGTTTGACTCCGCCTTCAATATTCCAGTCATCAGTTCCACAGCACGCTCGGCAGTGAGTGAAACGACCGTTGAAACAGGAACAGGGATCAATCGGCTCATTCAGAGGAAATCATTTGGGAATATCTCGGCATTCTCTGGCAATCTTGCGAAGCCAACAATTTCAGTGTCGCCGGACGATAGGAGCCACGCACTCGTAGCGAAACGATGGCTGGCAAGCCCTAGGGGGAGGGCACTAGCCGCTGACTTGCCAAACCAGACCGACCTTGCAAGCGACAGGCCGGTTGGCGGCAGTTTCCGGTTGATTGCACAAACCCAGCGTGAGACCGCACCCGCTGCAAAGCGGTCACTCAGGTTGGCTGACGCAAAGTCGGCTCAGGGCCCAAAGCGGAAGTTCACAGAGCCTAATTCCGGAAGTTGAATTGGCGAGAAACGCTTGGTAGCTCACCGACGCGCCACTTGCCTCTGCACCTGCTGATCTGCATCTGCTTTCCAGCGGCAGCGAACTAGGCGAGGCCCAGAACCTCATCCGAGATGCGCGCTGATTCATTCCTCCACTGGTGCTCGGGGATTTTCAGGTTGTCCGAAACACTGTTTTTAAGTACAGTCTTTCAAGTTCTCACCCATCCTTCCTGGAGTGCTGACGATCTGGGCGGCGCATGAAGCCAACTCGTAGTGAGACACCCCACCGTATCTCGGCCAACCCAGGCCATGCACGGGCCGAAGCACGTTTTCCACTCCACCGCGAAGCCAACTGTCCCACCCCTTGGCTTCGCATCCATCGCCTGCCGCCTCACACCTTTTTCCAAGGAGGTACGCACGCTGGCCAGGCAACCCTTTCAGGAGGCAAAGCAATGCGAGTCAAATTCATGGGATTCCGGTTTGTCCTTAAACCGCAAGGCCCCCTGTCGCTGGAGACCTTCGCGCAGGCCCTTTCCGCCCGGGGCTACGATCCCAGCGCGCCCGCGGATGGGCAGCGCCTGTTCTTCCTGAACGATTCGGCGGACACCGACTACCACGTGGGCGTGGTCATCACCGTCAAGGACCACAAGACCTATTGCGAACTCGTCCGGGCGCCCACCAACATCCTGGTGCGCGTGGCGCAGGTGCGCCGCGACGCCAGCCTGATGGATTTCAACTTCTTCGTGCTGCACAAGCGCACGGGGGCGGGCATGTACCAGTACTACCACCACTCCTGCAGCGTGAGCACCTTCTGCCACCTGGCCGGCACCCATTTCAAGCAGTACAAGGAGCTGGCGATCGCCGAGAAAATCGCGGCGGCTGGTGGCAGTGAGTTGACCGAGGCGCGGCGCGTCAAAATCCGACGCGAGCACAATGCCCGCTTCTCCTGGGAAGTGCTGGTGCGACAAGAGGCGCTGCAGTCCATGATCGAAGAACTGGAGAAGGTGAAGAGTTTCGAATACGTGGTCGCCACGCCCGAGGTGCCGCAGGCGCAGTTCAAGGCCCACACGGCCTACATCAAGAACCGCGCGAGCAAGATCACCTTCGTGGCGGGCACGCCCGGCAAAATGCTGGCGGCGGCCATCCAGGCGTGCGTGAGGGCGGAGCGCCCCCAGCGCGGCCGCATCGAAGGGGTGGATGCCCATGGCGTCGAGAAAGTGATTTCCATCTTGGACAACCCGGAAAATTTCGGCGAATACGACTACGACCAGCTGGCTTCCAGGCTCGACCAGCTGGACGTGACACGCTTTTCCACCGCCTGGGTGGTCGAGGAACTGCTGCGGCAGTGCCGCGAGCACCGCCACATTTTCGAGATGCCGATGCGATGAGGCGGTATGTGCTCCAGGCGCTGCTGTTCTCGGCCGCCGTGGTGGCCGGTGTGGTCTATGGGGTGCCCGACGCCGATGGGGCCATGCAGTTCTATGGCGAGAAGATCCGGGCCAGCCTGTTCACGGGCCTGCTCACCACGGGCAGCTTCTTGCTGTCGCTCAAGATCTTCATCGTGGTCAAGTTCAAGGAGACGGTGTTCGACACGCTGGGCTACCGCGAGCTGTTCGCGCAGCTGAAAAAGATCGACCCGCGCATCCGGCGCTATGCGCAGGTGCGCAATGTGAGCAACCTGATTTTTGCGTCCATCGTCTCGGCGCTCATCGGGGCGGCGGCGCAGGTCACGCTGGGCCTGGTGGACGTTTTTGCCTGCTTTCTGGCCTGCGTGGCCATCGCCGCGTTCGCGGGGGCCATGCTCTTCCAGACGCTGTGGCTGGTGCACGCGATCATCTCGGACTGGCTGGACCGCACCGAGGACCTGTAACGGCCGTCTGAAGTCTCCCAGCAGCCACGGAGCGTGCCTGGCGGCGCACATCGCCCGGCGCCGGGGCGCCCACGGTGGCCGCGATGCCGCAAAATGCCAGCCACTGGGGCCCATTCGTCCGTCCTGGCCGACCGATGCGATGGATTGCCTGCCTGTCTGCTTGCCCGCTGCCTGCCTGCCATGATCGAAAAACACTACCTCACCCCGCTCTTCGCCCCCAGCTCCATCGTGGTGCTGGCCGGCCGGGCCGATGCGCCCGAGTCGCTCACGCCGTGCGCCCGCGCACTGCACACCGCGCTGCGGGCACAGCGCTTCACCGGGACGCTGCAGTTCCTGGACATCCACACCAGCGGCACGCTGGCCGATCTGGCGCAGACGCGGGCGGACCTGGCCCTGATCGCGCTGCCGCCCGAGGATGTGGTGGCGGCGCTGGAGGTGGCCGGGCGCATCGGCTGCCGCGCCGCGCTGGTGATGTCGCACGGCATGGACGCGGACCAGGCGGCGCGGCTCAAGCACATCGCCCGGCGCGAGGGCATGCACCTGCTGGGCCCCAACTCGCTGGGCCTGCAGCGCCCGCACCTGCAGCTCAATGCCAGCGCGGCCGGGCCGCTGGCGCGGGAGGGGTCGCTGGCGCTGGTGTGCCAGTCGGGGGCGCTCACCGCGTCCATCCTCGATTGGGGCACCAAGAACGCGGTGGGCTTTTCCACGGTGGTATCGCTGGGACCGAACACCGACGTGGACATCGCCCAGGTGCTGGACTTTCTGGCCAACGACGCGCGCACGCAGAGCATCGTGGTGTACATGGAAGGCATCTCCAGCGCGCGCCGCTTCATGAGTGCGCTGCGCTCGGCGGCCAACGCCAAGCCGGTGGTGGTGCTCAAGGCCGGGCGCAAGCCGGCGGGCAACGAGGCGGCGCACACGCACAGCGGCGCCATCGTGGGCAGCGACGACGTGTTCGACGCGGCCCTGCGCCGCGCGGGCGCGGTGCGGGTGCGGTCGTTCGTGGAGCTGTTCTCCGCCGCCAAGTGCCTGGCCTCGCGCTACCGGCCGGTGGGCCGGCGGCTGGCCATCGTCACCAATGGCGGCGGGCCGGGCGTGCTGGCGGCCGACTGGGTGAACGAGATCCTGCTGCAGCTGGGCCGCCTGTCCCCGGCCTCGGCCGAGGCGCTGGCCCCGCAGCTGCCGCCGCTGGCGTCCCTGGCCGATCTGATCGACGTGTCGGAAGAGGCGGGACCGGAGCATTTTCGGCGCGCGGTCGAGGCGGCCGAGAAGGACCGCCAGATCGACGGCGTGCTGGCCATCTATTCGCCCAAGCCGGGCACCGATGCCGCAGCGGTCGCCACCGCGCTGGCCGAGACCAAGCGCCTGATGGGCAAGCCGCTACTGGCGTGCTGGATGGGTGATGCCTCGGTGGGCCCGGCGCGCGAGGTGCTGCGCGCGGCCGCCATTCCCAGCTTCCGCACGCCCGAGGCGGCCGTGGGGGCCTTCGGCAACATCGCTTCGTTCTACCAGAACCAGCAGTTGCTGCAGCAGACGCCGCCGCCGCTCACCTCGCTGGCCAAGCCCGACATCGAGGGCGCGCGGCTGATGATCGAAAGCGTGCTGGCCGAGCGCCGGCATGTGCTGACCGAGATGGAGTCCAAGACGCTGCTGGCTGCGTTCAACGTGCCGGTCACCAAGACGCTGCTGGCGCGCAGCGCGCACGAGGCGATGATGATCGCCACGCAGTTGGGCTTTCCGGTGGCGCTCAAGATCGATTCGCCCGATGTGAGCCACAAGTCCGACGTGGGCGGCGTGGCGCTCGACATCCACACCGGGGCGGCGGCGCGCGATGCCTATACCGACATGGTGCAGCGAGTGGCCCGCCTGCAGCCGGGCGCGCGCATCCAGGGCGTGACGGTGCAGAAGATGGCGCGCGCCCGGCGCGGGCGCGAGATCTGCATCGGCCTGGTGACGGACGACCCGTTCGGCCCGGTGATCACCTTCGGCGCGGGCGGCACGATGATCGAGTTGATCGACGACCGCGCCATGGAACTGCCGCCACTCAACCAGTTCCTGGCGCGCCGGCTCATCGAGCGCTCGCGCGTGGCCGAAACGCTGGGCGAGTGGCGAGGCGCCAGCGCGGCCAACCGCGAGGCGCTGGAGCAGGTGCTGCTGCGCGTGTCCGAAATGGTGTGCGCGCTGCCGCAATTGCGCGAGATGGACATCAACCCGCTGATCGTGGACGAGCAGGGCGCCGTCGCCGTGGACGCCCGCATCGTGGTCGGCCACGCCGCGCAGTCCATGGGCGGGCGCAGCGAGCATTACAGCCACCTGTCCATCCTGCCGTACCCGGCGCGCTACGAGCAGGTGTGGCCCCTGCGCGGTGGTGGCGAATACCTGGTGCGCCCGGTGCGGCCCGACGATGCGCAGATGCTGCAGAAGCTGGTCAAGGAGCTGTCGCCCGAGAGCCGGTACTTTCGCTTCATCTCGCAGATCGCCGAGCTGCCGGCCTCGATGCTGGCGCGCTTCACGCTCATCGACTACGACCGCGAGATGGCGCTGGTGGCGGTGTACCGCGAACGCAGCGCGGGCGAGGACGGCGAGATCATCGGCACCGAACGCATCGTGGGCGTGTCGCGCTACGTGACCAACCCCGACCAGTCCAGCTGCGAGTTCGCGCTGGTGGTGGCCGACGACTTCAACGGCCGCGGCCTGGGATCGCGCCTGATGCTCAGCATCATGGACGTGGCCCGCGACCGCGGCCTGTCGGAGGTCGACGGGCTGGTGCTGGCCAACAACCCCAGCATGCTCAAGCTGATGCGGCGCCTGGGCTTCGAGGTGAAGGCGTACCCGGACGATCCGGATTTCAAGCTGGTGACGCACCAGCTTTGAGGCGGGCGCGCGCCTCTCTCAAGGCAGCATGCGCTTGAGCACGTCGTCGCGCCGGACGTGGTGGTGAAACAGCGCCGCGGCGACATGCAGCACCACCACGATCCAGGCGACCCCTTGGCCCAGGAAATGGTGCACCGCGTCGACCGGTGGCTCGAATGCGTCCCAGTCCACGCCCAAGGCACGGCTCAGCCACTCGAACATGGCTGTCTCGCGAAAACTGGGCACGCTGAAAAGGCCGAAGTCGGTGGGTGCGTCGGTGCCGATGTAGCCGGTGAGCGGCATGGCGATCAGCAACCCGTAAAGGCCCCAGTGCGCCCATTGGGCCAACCGGTGTTCCAGCGGCGAGCCGGGCGGGTGATCGGGCTGCACGGTCGACAGCCGCCACAGCAGGCGCGGCAACACCAGCGTGCCGACCAGCAAGCCCAGGGCCCAGTGAACGTTCAGCACAGGCCAGGATTCGGGCAGGGTGTCATCCATGAACCAAATCACGTAATAGACCACTGCGTAGGCGGCGATGAAGGCCGCGGCGCTTGTCCAGTGAAAGAACTTGGCGATCGCGCCAAATCGGGTGGGCGTGTTTTTCCATGGCATGGGCAGGTTTCCTGTGTGGGGCCGCGAGGGCATTGAAGCGATGGCGCCGGTGGCGATGCCCACCGAAGCGCCGCAGGGGCGAACAAGTCGAATTCGTCGGGATGATCGGCGGCGTGAATGGGAAATGCATCGGGGCGCCTGGTATTTCCGGGGCGGGGCGTGCAGGCCGGTCCGGGTGTCAAACAGGCCACTGCAATGCAAAGGCCGATCCGCCCAGGCGAGAGGGCGCCCAGCTTGCCTGCCCCTCATGGGCCTGGGCGATGGCCTGCACCACGGCCAGCCCGAGGCCGCTGCCGGAAGATGGGCCGCGCGATGCCTCTCCGCGCTGGAAGGCATCGAACAGGCGGGCTGCGTCGTCGGCATTCAGGCCGGGGCCGCTGTCTTCCACGCACAAATGGCACATCTCGCCCTCCACCCAGTGGCGGATGCGCATGGCCCCGGGCGTGGCATGGCGCAGCGCATTCTCCAGCAAGGCCAACAGCGCCTGGCGGATTCGCACCGGGTCGCACAGCACCTCCTGGGGGTTCAGATCCAGGGTCAGCGCGAAGCCGGCCGCGCGCAACTGCGGCTCGAAGGCCTGTGCCACCGCGCCGACCTCGGCCGCCAGATCGGCCAGCTCCAGGTGCAGTTCCAGGTGGCCGCTGTCCTTGAGGCCGAGCAGTCGCAGGTCTTCGATCAGCCGGCCCAGGCCCTCGACGTTTTTCAGCAAGCCCTGAAACTGCGTCGGCGTGGGCTCGAACACCCCTTCCGTCATGCCCTGAAGGCGGCCGCGAAGGATCGTCACCGGGGTACGCAGTTCATGGGCGATGGCGGCGTTCCAGAAGGCCCGCTGCTGCGCCATGTGCTGCAGCCTTTCCGCCATGCTGTTGAAGTCCCGCACCAGTTGCGCCGTTTCGCCCAGCGAGTGGTCGTCGGTGGTCGCCCGGGCCGACAGGTCGCCTTCGGCAATCCGGCGCAGGCTCTCGGCCACCGAGTTCAGCGGCACCACGATGCGGCGCGAGAGCTTGACCGCGGTGACCACCGCCAGCACGAGGGCGACGAGCACGGTGCAGAGCATCCACATCGCTTCGATGGGCGAGGGCGTGAGGTCATCCGAAATGCTGGAAGGCGAGAACGCCATCAACAGGGCGAAGAGCGCGTAGGAGCCCAGCAGGAACAGCAGGGCGATGCCGATCGCCATCACCGCCAGGGAGACGACCAGTTGGCGGCGCAGGCCGTATGCCGCGGTCATGCCGCGATCCCCAGCCGATAGCCGACGCCCCGCACGCTTGCCGGCACGCCTTCCAGCGAGATCAGCTCCAGCTTCTTTCGCAGTTTGCTGATGTGGCTGTCCACCGTGCGCTCCAGCGCATCGCTTTCCGGCAGGCAGGCCGCGAGCAGTTCCGCGCGGCTGAACACTCGCTTGGGTGCACGCGCCATGTGCGCCAACAGATTGAATTCGGTCAGCGTCAGGTCCAGGGACTGCCGCTGGCCGTCCACCAGCACGCTGGCCTCCAGGGTCTCCGGATCGATCTGGAACGTGCCCACCCGCAGGATCTTCTGGGCCCGGCGTCCGTCCTGGTGGGCCGTGCGGCGCAGCACGGCCTGTACACGCGCCACCACCTCCGCCGGGTTGAACGGCTTGACGACGTAATCGTCCGCTCCCAGGCGCAGGCCCATGAGCTTGTCGATGTCCTGGTCCATGGCGGTGAGCATGATCACGGGCGTGTCGCCCCGGTGGCGCAGCTCCGACAGGATCTGCCAGCCGCTCACCCGCGGCATCTGCACGTCCAGCAGCACCAGATCCGGCTTGAGCGACAGGTGCAGGTCCAGCGCGCTGCGGCCGTTCATGGCATGCACGACCCGCAAGCCGCTGCGACGCAGGTAGGCGCACAGGATCTCGGCGATTTCCGTTTCGTCTTCCGCCACCAGGACGAGTGCGCCTGCGCTCGCGGGATCGGCGGGTGACGGGTGGGTGTCGGTCATGGCCCGGATTGTGCCGGCTTCGCCCGGTGTTTTTTCTCTCCATTTTGGTTCCATGTTTCGTCCAGAAAAAACGGACTCGGCTTGTCCAGAATCGCGTCCCTGCTGGCGCTGCCGCGTCTGCCATGAATGCAAGTGAAGGACCGAAAGATGACGATGCGAGGATGGGGCGCCCTGGGAATGGGTTGCGCGCTGGCCGCCGGGTTGGTGGCGTGCAAGCCGGCCGAGAAGAGGGCGACGGCAGAGCCTGTACAGGTCACGGTGCTGGCCTTGAAGCCCGAGGCGGTCACCGTGCGCGAGGCGCTTGCCGGCCGCGTGGCGGCCGTCCGCTCGGCGGAGATCCGTGCGCAGGTGGGTGGCATCGTCCAGCGCCGGCTTTTCGAGCAAGGCGCGGATATCGCGGCCGGCCAGCCGCTCTTTCAGATCAATCCGGCCCCGTTCCAGGCCGATGCGGACATGGCCGCGGCCGCCTTGCAGCGCACCCAGGCCGCATGGCGGCGTGCGCAGGCCCAGACGGCCCGGCTGGAGCCGCTGATGCGCGAGGGCGCGGTCAGCCGCCAGGATTACGACGACGCCGCCTCGCAGCGCGACCAGGCCGCCGCAGAGGTTGCCCAGGCCGAGGCAGTGCTGGCGCGCCGTCGCCTGGACCTGCGGTTCGCCCGGATCGATGCGCCCATTGCGGGCCGCATCGACCAGGCGCTCGTCACCGAAGGCGCGCTGGTGGGGGCGACCGACGCCACGCCCATGGCCCGCATCCAGCAGATCGACAAGGTCTATGTGGATGTGCGCCAGTCGGCGTCGGCACTGGAGGCATTGCGGGCCGGTGGCGCGCGCCTGCCCGTCCGCATCCTGCGGACCGACGGGCAGCCCTATGCCCTGCACGGCCGGATCCTGTTTTCCGCCCTCCAGGTGGACCCGGGCACGGGCGACGTGCTGCTGCGCATCCAGGTGGACAACCCCGAGCGCCAATTGCTGCCGGGCATGTTCGTGCGGGCGGAAGTCGTGAAAAGCCAGTACGCCGATGCCTTGCTGGTGCCCCAGCAGGCCGTGCAGCGCGTGGAGGGCAGGGCGCAGGTATGGCGGGTGCAAGAGGGCGATGTCGCCCAGCCTGCCGAGGTGCAGCTGGCAGAGGCCATCGGGCCGGACTACCGCGTTCGAAGCGGGCTGGAGCCCGGCCAGCGCGTGGTGGTCGAAGGCATCGAGCGACTCACCGCCGGTGCGCAGGTCGCACCGAAGCCTTGGCAGCCGTCGGTGTCGGCATCGGCCCTGCGTGCCGGCGCGCATTGAGCGGGCAGGGAGTCACAGATGCCCCAATTTTTCATTCGGCGACCGGTGTTCGCCTGGGTGGTGGCCGCGTTCATCGTCCTGCTGGGCCTGATCGCGCTGCCGCAACTGCCGATCGCCCGCTACCCCTCGGTGGCGCCGCCCGCGGTCACCGTGTATGCCACGTACCCGGGTGCGACACCGCAGGCCATGAACGACTCGGTCGTCAGCCTGATCGAGCGTGAGCTTTCCAGCGTCAAGAACCTGCTGTATTTCGAGTCGTCGGTGGACACCTCGGGTTCGGCGCAGATCTCGGCCACCTTCAAGCCGGGCACGAACCCGGAGCTGGCGCAGGTCGATGTGCAGAACCGGCTCAAGGCGATCGAGTCGCGCCTGCCCCAGACGGTGCGCCAGAACGGCGTGACCGTCGAATCGGCCACGTCCAGCTTTCTGCTGATCGTGAGCCTCGTGTCCGAGGACGGCCGCCATGGCGAGCTGGCGCTGAGCGACTATCTCGCGCGCAGCGGCGTGGAGGAGCTGCGCCGCATCGAAGGCGTGGGCCGGGTCCAGCTTTTCGGGGCGGAGCAGGCCATGCGCATCTGGGTGGATCCGGACAAGCTCATTTCATATGGGCTGTCGATGAACGACCTGTCCACCGCGCTGTCCCAGCAGAACGCACAGATCGCACCCGGCCGCGTGGGCGATTCACCCAGCCTTCCCGGCCAGCGCGTGACCATTCCGCTGACGGTGCAGGGACAGTTGTCCACGCCCGAGCAGTTCGCCGCCGTGGTGCTGCGTTCGAACCGCGACGGCTCCAGGGTGGTCCTGGGCGATGTGGCGCGTGTCGAGCTGGGGGCGCAGTCGTACGGCTTCGCCACCCGCGACGACGGCAGGGCGTCGGCCGGGGCCGCGGTGCAGCTTTCGCCGGGCGCCAACGCCGTGCGCACTGCCGAAGCCGTGCACCAACGCCTGGCGGAGCTGGGCCGTGCGCTGCCGGCCGGCATGCGCTACACGACGCCCTTCGACACGGCGCCCTTCGTGAAGATCTCGATCGAGAAAGTGCTGCACACGCTGCTGGAGGCCATGGCGCTGGTGTTCATCGTGATGTTCGTGTTCCTGCAGGACGTCCGCTACACGCTCATTCCGGCCATCGTGGCACCCATCGCCTTGCTGGGCACCTTCGCGGTCATGCAGGTGGCGGGCTTTTCCATCAACGTGCTGACGATGTTCGGCATGGTGCTGGCCATCGGCATCATCGTGGACGACGCTATCGTGGTGGTGGAGAACGTGGAGCGGCTGATGGCGGCCGAGGGCCTCGGCCCCCGGGAGGCCACCGCCAAGGCCATGCGAGAGATTACGGGCGCCGTGGTGGGCATCACCCTGGTGCTGACGGCCGTGTTCATTCCCATGGCGTTCGCCAGCGGCTCCGTGGGGGCCATCTACCAGCAGTTCGCGCTGTCGATGGCGACCTCCATCCTTATCTCCGCATTCCTTGCGCTGAGCCTGACGCCTGCCCTGTGCGCCACGCTGCTCAAGCCTGTGCAGGCCGGGCACCACGAAAAGCGCGGCTTCTTCGGCGGCTTCAACCGGCGTTTCGCCCGCCTGACCGATGCCTACGGCAGACAGGTCGGCGGGCTGCTGCGCCGGCCGGCCCGCGTGATGGTGGGCTTCCTGGCCATCGTGGCCCTGTTGGGCTGGGCGTTCGTGCGGCTGCCTTCGGCCTTCCTGCCAGAGGAGGACCAGGGGTACTTCATGACCTCCTTCCAGTTGCCGGCCGACGCCACCATGGAGCGCACGCTGGACGTGGTCAAGGACTACGAGGCGCATGTCGCCGCGCGGCCCGGCATTGCCACCAACCAGACGGTGATCGGCTTCGGCTTCTCCGGCTCGGGGCCCAATTCAGCACTGGCGTTCACCATGCTCAAGGACTGGCCCCAGCGGGACGGAACCACCGCTCAGGACGAGGTCTCGCGCGCCCAGCAGGCCATGGCCCACACCAGGGAGGGCACGGTGATGAGCCTGATGCCGCCGGCCATCGACGAGCTGGGCACGTCGTCCGGCTTCACGATGCGGCTGCTGGACCGCTCCCACCAGGGGCATGCGGCCCTCAAGGCGGCCGAAGCGCGGCTCATCGCGCTGGCCTCCGAAAGCCCGCTGCTGGCCAGCGTGTATGCCGACGGATTGCCCCCGGGCGCGAGCGTGCGCCTGGACATCGACCGCCAGAAGGCCGCGGCGCTGGGCGTGCCGTTTTCCGCGATCAGTGACACCCTCTCGGCGGCCTTGGGCTCGCTGTATGTGAACGACTTTCCCAACCGGGGGCGCATGCAGCAGGTGATCGTGCAAGCCGATGCCAAGGCGCGCATGCAGCTCGGCGACGTGTTGAAACTGCCCGTGCCCAGCGCCGGCGGTGGCATGGCACGGCTGGGCGAGGTGGTGACGCCGGTGTGGACCGAAACGCCGCTGCAACTGGCCCGCTACCAGGGCTACCCTGCCGCGCGCCTGTCGGGTAGCGCCGCGCCGGGTGTCTCCAGCGGCGCTGCGATGGCGGAAATGGAGCGCCTGGCCCGGCAGCTGCCGCCCGGATTCGCCATCGCCTGGACCGGTCAATCCCTGCAGGAGCGCCAGTCGGCCGCGCAGGCGCCGCTGCTGATGGCGTTGTCGATGCTGGTGGTGTTCCTGGTGCTGGCCGCGCTGTACGAAAGCTGGTCGATTCCTGCGGCCGTGATGCTGGTGGTGCCGCTGGGCCTGATCGGCGCTGTGGCGGCGGTGCTGCTGCGCGGGCTGCCCAACGACGTGTTCTTCAAGGTGGGACTGATCACGGTGATCGGGCTGTCGGCGAAGAATGCCATCCTGATCGTCGAGTTCGCCAAGCAGTTGCGCGAGCAGGGCCACGGGCTGGTCGATGCGGCCGTGACGGCGGCGCGGCTGCGGCTGCGGCCCATCCTGATGACCTCGCTGGCGTTCGCGCTGGGCGTCGTTCCGCTGATGCTGGCGACCGGCGCCAGCCAGGAAACCCAGCACGCCATCGGCACCGGGGTGTTCGGCGGCATCGTCACCGCCACGGTGCTGGCCGTGCTTTTCGTGCCGGTCTTCTTCGTGCTGGTCGTGGGCTTGCAGGAACGCTGGCAGCGCCGGCGGCCCGCGTTGCCCGCTCCGCCGCAGGCCGATACCGAAGGGCGGGCCTGACTGCCCGCCAAACACGCCTGGCGCTTCGGCCGGCCCTTTTGCGTCTGAGGCGCAATGGCACATGGAGGGGTGGATTCGGCCATCTGCGCATGGCTTCGCACCAGCGCACCTGACAGTTCACCGGCTGGGATTTAGTGGTGCCCTCTGCCGCATCCAACTTCCAGCACGCGCCCAGCATGATCACCCCACCCTCAACGGGAAGCGCCCCCAAGGGCGTGGAGGACACCCGGAGATCCGACAACCAGACGCCACAGCCGCCAACGAACCGCAGTCTTCCTGCCCCCGAGGCCGGCCACGCGTCGCTCCTGCTGGAGCGACGACGGCTGAAGCTGGGCGAGCGGGCCGGGGAGGGGTTGCGGTTCAATGCGCAGCTTCCCGCGCTCGGCGACCGCATGGCCGGGGGGTTCAGCCCCCGCTCGTTGCCGGGGAGCGGCAGCCCGTTGTCGACGCCTCGGTCCAGCCCGGGGGCGAAGGCTTTTCCCAGTCCGTCGTCGAGCCTCGCGGCCCTGCTGGATCCGCCCACGCCGGTGGCGCGGCACCGGTCGTCAGACTCCTGGAACGCCGCCCTGGCCCTAGGCCAGGAGCGGCGTCTCCAGAGCGTGATGCGCTCGACCAGCCCGGGCGTGGTGCTCAGCCCGCGCCTGGTGCGCAAGCTCAGCCAGCAGTGCAGCGCGCCGGACCTGATGGACCGGCTGGCCGCGCTGAAACCGGGCGCGGCGGACATCGGCAACGGGTTCACCGTCGTCGCGCTGGAGCCTTCCAGCGACGACACATCCCGGCCCGCGCATAGCTTGCGGCGCTTGGGCACAGGCGCCGCAGGCACCGCGTATGCGGTGCGGCTGTCCGAGAACTTCTGGCGCGATGGCAGGGACTGCGGACGCGACTTCGTGTTCAAGGCCATGCTGTGCACCGATCCTGCCAACCCGACCTCGCGCAAGCTGTACGACACGCTGGAGGAGGGCGCTGACCCGGCCGATGCCATAGAGCAGGAGAAGGCCAAGATCCACAAGGAATACCAGGTGGCGGCGGCGCTCGGCGACACCGCCCAGGTCATGCGGGTCTACGGCCTGGTCCAGATCGGCAGCCTGTTCGGGATCCTGGCGGAGAAGATCGAAGGCCCCAAGGTCAGCCAGGTGATCGACCGGTCCCGCCAGGCGCTCAATCAGGGGGACATCGAGCCGCTGGAGTACCTGGCCCTGGCCTGGGAGATGGTGGCCGACGTGCTCATCGGCGCCTCGCGTTTCGCCGACGAGGGGGTGGTGCACCAGGACATTTCGCACAACAACGTGCTCTACGACGAACGCCAGAAGATGTTCCGGCTGATCGACATGGGCCTGGGGGGCGAGAAGGGGGAGCCCCTGCGCATGGGTACCTGGGGATACGTCGAAATGCGTGCCTCTGCCAGCCACCACAAGCGCGACGTCTACAGCGTGGCCCAGTTGCTCGTGCATTTCCTGAAACCGCCGGACTACCCCATGGGCCTGGTCGGCATCAGCAGGGCGTCTTCGGCGGAGACCTTTCCGTTCATGGACGCGTTGAAGGCGCTGCCGTCGGACAGCAAGGCCGATGTCGTCCGCCTTCTCAACCGCATGATCGCGCAGGACCCTGACGAGCGCGCCAGCGCCCAGGAATTGCTTCAGGACCCGTTCTTTGGCGAGATGCCGCCCCGCGACGGCATCCACGCGATCTACGAGCGGCTGAGCGGCCCGCCTTAGCCGCTGCTTAGCCGCGGCTCTCCTTCCGACCGCCGCGCCCGGGCGGAGAAGGCCTCAGCGCACCGTCAGCGCATCAATGGCCAGCAGATCGTCCTGCGACAGCGTGCCCGCGGCCTGGCGCAGCTTGAGCGTGCCCAGCAGCACGTTGTAGCGGGCCTGGGCGAGGTCGCGCTTGGTCTGGTAGAGCTGGCTCTGGGAGTTGAGCACGTCGATGTTGATGCGCACGCCCACCTGGTAGCCCAGCTGGTTGGCCTCCAGCGCGCTCTGGCTGGAGGCTTCGGCCGCCTCCAGGGCGCGCACCTGGCCCTGGCCGGACTGCACGCCGTAGAACGCGGCGCGCGTGGCCTGCGCCACGGTGCGGCGGGCGTTGTCCAGGTCGGCCAGCGCCTTGTCTTCGAGCGACAGGGTTTCCTTCACGCGGTTCTGTACCGAAAAGCCCGCGAACAGCGGCAGCGTGAGCTGAACGCCCACGGTGGTGTTGTTGGTGCGGGAGTTGACGTTGGGAATCGTCGGCGTGCCCTTGGGGTTGCGCGAGACGCTGTAGCCGGCCTGCAGGTCCACGGTGGGCAGGTGGCCGGTTTCGGCCTTCTTCGTCTCCAGGCGGGCCACGTCGAGCGCGATGGCGGCCTGGCGCACCTGCGGCTGCAGTTCTTCGGCCGAGCGCACCCAGGTGCCCACGTCGGCGGGGGCGACCTCGGGCAACTGCACCGGCTGGGCCAGCGGCTGCGGCGCCACGCCGGGGCGGCCCACCACCTGGTCGAGCGCCAGTTGCTTCACGCGCAGGTCGTTGTCGGCGGCGATCTCCTGGGCGACGACCAGATCGAAGCGCGCCTGCGCCTCGCGTGAATCGGTCACGGTGGAGGTGCCCACCTCGAAGTTGCGCTTGGCCGATGCCAGCTGCTCGGCCACCGCGGCTTTCTGGGCCTGCACGAAAGTGAGGGTGTCGCGCGCGGCCAGTACGTCGAAATACGCCTGGCTGACCCGCACGATGAGGTCCTGCGCCACGCCTTCGAGTTGGGCCTGCGCGATGTCGATGCCGCGCTGGCCCTGCTCGAAGGTGATGCGGTTGGCCGGGCGGTACAGCGGCTGCGAGGCGGTGAGGCCCACACTCTGGCTGGGGGCGCTCAGGTCCACCGGCGGGCGATTGACCTCCGTCTTGGCGTAGTTGGCCCCGGCGGAGAGGCCGGCGCTGGGCAGCAACCCGGCCCGGGCCTGCTCGGCGCGGCTGCCGGCGGCGTCGTACTGCGCCTTGGCGGCCTGGAAGGGCGCGTCATAGCCGCGCGCCATCTCCACCAGCTGGGACAGGCTCTGGGCCTGCGCGCCGAAACTGGCGAGCGCAGCGGCCACGGCCAGGGACAAGGGAATGCACCGAAGCAAGGTCGTCATGAACGTCTTTCAGGAAAAGGAAGGCGTGGCGCCCCACGCTGCCGGGCCCGATGCCGCGGCCACGGGGATCGATCAGTACCGGGGGACCGCCGCGTCGCGCTCGTGCGACCAGGCATCGATGCCGCCGCTGATGTTGGCCACGTGGTCGAAGCCCTGCTGGTCGAGGTAGTTCGCCACGCGCAGGCTGCGCACGCCGTGGTGGCACAGGCAGGCGGTGGGGCGATCGCGGTCCAGTTCGGCCAGGCGCGAGGGCAACTCGCCCATCGGGATGGCGGCCACATCGAACCCGTCCTCGGCGGCGACGCTCGCGGTCTGCAGCTCCCACGGCTCGCGCACGTCCAGCACCAGCGGGCGGGCACCGACGGGGGTGGCGGCGAGCCACTCGGTGAGCTGGGCGGGGCGGACGTGGTCGATCATGCGGATTCCTGAGAAAGACGAAAGGGGATCAGAAGGTGAAGCGCGATGGCTCGGGAAAGTGCAGCAGGCGCGGGGCGATGGTGTCCCACGGCTGCGTGGTCTCGAAACGGTCGCCGGTGCGGCGGATGAACGTGGCGCGCATCATCGGCTCCTGGCCCACGACGGCGGCGAGCCGGCCGCCTTCGCTCAGTTGCGACAGCAGGGCCTGCGGCACGTCGCTCACCGAGCCGCTGAGCACGATCACGTCGAAGGGGCCTTGCTCCACCGCACCCTGGGCGCCATCGGCCTGTCGCACCTCGGCATTCAGCACGCCGGCGCTGCGCAGGTTTTCGCGGGCGAATTCGACCAGATCGGGTTCGATCTCCAGCGCCAGGACCTGCGCGGCGCGGTGGGCCAGCAGGGCCGCCATGTAGCCCGAGCCGGCGCCGATCTCCAGCACCCGGTCGGTCGGCTTGACCTGCAGGTCCTGCAGCAGGCGGGCTTCCACGCGCGGGGCCAGCATGCACTGGCCCAGGCGCTGGGCCAGCTCGTTGGAGGCATTGAGAGGGATCTCCATGTCCATGAACGCCATGCTGCGGTAGGCGGGCGGCACGAATTCCTCGCGGCGCACCACGGACAGCAGGTCCAGCACGTCGGTGTCCAGCACGTTCCAAGGGCGGATCTGCTGCTCGATCATGTTGTAGCGGGCCTGCAGGATGGGATCGCTGATGTTGGCGGACGTGTTCAGGGGCATGTTCATGGGGTTACTCCGGGCGGGATCGTGGATCGGGTCAACCCTCGATTTTAGGGGCCGCGGGCGGCGCGGCCACCGGCACGCAGAGCCCGCACAGGAGGTTGTCCACCTGCGCGGCGATGAAGCGCTCGGGTGTGAGCCGCTCCAGGTCGGGCATGCAGGCCGTGGAGTGCTTCCACATCGTCATGAAGATGAGCGGCGCCAGCACGACGTGGATGCCGCAATCCATGTCGGGCACGCGGAACTCGCCCCGGTCCACGCCGCGCTTCAGGATGCGGCCGATGAGCCTCTGGCCGGGCTCGACCACTTCATTGCGGTAGAACGCCACGATGTCGGGAAAGTTGTTGGATTCGCCGAGCATCAGCTTGGTGATGCCGGAGGCGGGCGTGGCGCCGATGCGTTCCCACCACAGCTGGTAGGCGTAGCGCAGCAGCTCGGCGGTGCTGTGGGGGTACTGGTCGATCTCCAGGTCCCATTCGGGGAAATGGCGGCCGATGTTCTGGCGCACCACCTCCTTGAAAAGGTCTTCCTTGCTCGGGAAGTACAGGAACAGCGTGCCCTTGGACACCCCGGCGCGGGCCGCGACCTCGTCCACCTTGGTGGCGGCGTAGCCCTTCTCGACGAAGAGTTCCAGCGCGGCGTCCAGCAGTTCGCCCGGCCGTGCCTCCTTGCGGCGCTCGCGCTTGGAGGCCTCGGTGGACGGCTGGGGGGCGGGGGAGGGGGACGAATTCATAATTAATGACTGACTGGTTAGTAATGTAGCAATCCCGCAGAGCAGCGTCAACGCGGTGGGACTTCCATAATGGCCCGATCGCCACTCCTACCCTGTAAGACCATCCCATGACACTGCAAACCATCACCCTGGGCGGCGGCTGCTTCTGGTGCACCGAAGCCGTGTTCGACCGCGTTCGCGGCGTGATCGACGTTGAGAGCGGCTACGCCAACGGCCGCGAACCCAACCCCACGTACGAGGACGTCTGCACCGGCACCACCGGCCATGCCGAGGTGGTGCGGCTGACCTTCGACCCCGCGGTGATCGCGCTGCGCGACCTGCTGGAGATCTTCTTCGCCACGCACGACCCCACCACGCTGAACCGCCAGGGCAACGACGTGGGCACGCAGTACCGCAGCGGCATCTACACCGAGACCCCCGAGCACCAAAGCGAAGCCGAGGCGATGGTGCGGCAGATGTCGCAGGACAAGCTCTTCGGCGCCCCCATCGTGACCGAGGTGGTGCCGCTCAAGGGCTACTGGCCGGCCGAGGATTACCACCAGGACTACTTTCTGAACCACCCCGGCCAGGGCTACTGTGCCTACGTGGTGGGGCCCAAGGTGGAGAAATTCCGCAAGACGTTCACCCGGTTCCTGAAGCCGGACTGAGCCGGCGGCGCCCCGGTGGCCTGCGGTCGCGGGCCATTGATTCGACCAATGGTTACGTAATTCATCGGCAAAATCCTTCGGTTTTTGTCTAGACTTGCGCCCTGTCAAAACAAGGACTCAGGCGGAGGTCGAACCGTGTCGGCAGGTGCAGAGAATGAACCCCGGTGGCTGGACTATTGGCGGGAGAACATGGAGGCGCTCGGGATTCCCGTGCCGGCCACCGCGTTCCCGAATTACGCGTTGATCGTGGGCACCATCAAGACCCTGGTGGACGCCGCCCGTGTGCACGGGCCGCGGGTGACGGTGGGCGAGCTGGTTGTCGCCGGCACGCTGCCCGAGCGCCTGGCCATGCTGGGGGCATTGGGCGTGGCCTACTTCGCCGGGGCGGCGGTGGGCAGCGCGGCCGTGGCCACCGGGCGGGTGATCTCGGGCGGCACCGGGCTGTCGGACGTGCTGTTCTACGCGTCGCGCCACGGCTTTCTCAACCCGCAGGTGGGCACGGTGCTGCAGACCCACCCGCAGATCTACCAGCGCCGGCATGCGGGGCGCATGACCCTGGCGCTGTCCCCCCAGAGCCTGTCGCGGGCGAGGTGATCTCCATGGCCCCATCTTCTTCTTTCAAGGACGGCGCGTACCTGCTGGTGACGGCATTGGCGTGCGCGGGTGCGTCCTGGCTGGCCTTCACATTTTTCGGGGAGGCGGTGTTCTACGGACTCTTCGGCCTCTCCTGGCTGGCCCTCAGCCTGGACAACGTGCGGCTGCGGCGCCAGCTCCGGAAACTGCAGGACGGGCAGGCGCCGTAGCGGCCGGGTCAGGCCAGCGGGCCACCCGCCAGACGGCCGAACGGAAAGGGTGGCCTGGGGCAAAGCTGCCATAATGCAACCCGTTTGCGTTACCAAGCCATCCCCGGCGCCTTTGCGCGCGCCGCTGGCCGCCCGCCATGCCCCGTTCTCCCCACCCCGATCCGTCCGCGCCCCGCGCCCTGCCGCCCGGCCTGCGTTCCACCCGCGCCACGCGCGCGCTGCTGGCGCTGATGTCCTCGCAGCCCTCCGTCGCGGTGTCCGGCGCGGAGGTGGAATCCGCCCTGGCCCGGCGGGGCGTGGTGGTCAACCGCGTCACGGTCTACCGGCTGCTGGACCGGCTGGCCAGCGCCGGGCTGATGCGCCGGCACATCGATGCCCAGCGCGTGGCCCGCTACACCCTGGTGGGCCACAAGAGCGAGCCTGCCGCGCCGCATTTCGAGTGCAACGACTGCCACCGGCAGTTTCCCGTCACCGAAGGGGGTGCCCCGCTGCAGGCGGCCGCGCGCCAGATGCTGAAGGCCCTGGCCTCGGCCGGCCACGACCGCCTGGCGCTGGACGTCGCCGTGCGCGGCCGGTGCGCCGTGTGCGCGCAAACCGCGCACCCCGGGGACGGCGAGTGATCCGCACGCAGGCGCTGGCCTTCGCCCACGCCGGCACCGCACCGCTACAGTTTCCTGATGTGGACCTGCCGCAGGGCGGCTGTCTGCTGCTGCAGGGGCGCTCGGGCTCGGGCAAATCGACCTGGCTGGCCCTGGTGGCCGGGCTGCGCCGCGCCAGCGCCGGCACGGTGGAGGTGGCGGGCCAGGCGCTGGACCGCCTGGGTGGCGCGGCGCGCGATGCCTGGCGGGCGCGCCACATCGGCTTCGTGCCGCAGACCCTGCACCTGAGCGCCGCGCTCACCGTGGCCGAGAACCTCGCGCTGCCGTACTTCGCCGCCGGGCTGCCGCGCGATGCCGCCGCCATCCACGCCGCGCTCGACCGCCTGGGCGTGGCCGACCTGGCGGGCCGCCGGCCGCATCAACTGTCGGGCGGGCAGGCGCAGCGCGTGGCCCTGGCGCGCGCCGTGCTGCTGTCGCCCCGGGTGCTGCTGGCCGACGAGCCGACCGCCAGCCTGGACGACGAGGCGGCCGCCGATGCGCTGGCGCTGCTCACGGCCTGCGCCGAGGCGTGCGGCGCCAGCCTGGTGGTCGCCACGCACGACCGGCGCGCAGCGCAGGCCCTGGCGGACCGGCCGGGCGCCCAGCGCCTGGATCTGAATGAAATCGGCCTGCAGGGCAATCAACCCTAGGGCATATCGCTATGAAAAATATAGCAAACGTCCTGGGCCTTTCGTGGCGTTACCTGTGGTCGCGCCCGCTGCCGGCCGCGCTCAACCTGCTGCTGCTCGCGCTCGGCCTCGCCGCGGTCACGCTGGTGCTGCTGGTCAGCCGCCAGATCGACCAGGCGTTCGAGCGCGACGTGCAGGGCATCGACCTGGTGGTGGGGGCCAAGGGCAGCCCGCTGCAGCTGATCCTGGCGGGCGTGTTCCACATCGACGTGCCGCCCGGCAACATCGCCCTGGCCGACTTCGAGGCGCTGGCCCGCCAGCCGCTGGTGGCCGAGGCCATTCCGCTGAGCCTGGGCGACAGCTTCTCCGGCTACCGCATCGTGGGCACCACGCCGCAGTACCCCGCGCACTACGGCGCCGCGCTGTCCCAGGGCCGCCTGTGGCAGCAGCCCATGGAGGCCGTGCTGGGCGCCGCGGTGGCGCGCGCCATGGCCAGCGCCGCGCAGGATGCCGCGCCGGGGCAGGGCGACGCGCTGCTGGGCCGGCGGTTCGTGGGCAGCCATGGCCTGGCCGGCGGGGGGCACGCGCACGGCGACCACCCCTACACCGTGGCGGGCGTGCTCGCGCCCTGCGGCTGCGTGCTGGACCGGCTGGTGCTCACCGCCACCGAATCCGTGTGGAAGGTGCACGAAAGCGCGCAGGCCGACGACCCCGACGATCTGGAGGCGCTGCGCCAGGAGCGCGAGGTAACGCTGGCGCTGGTGCGCTACCGCAGCCCGCTCGCGGCCGTGACCCTGCCGCGCTACATCAATGCCAACACCCCCATGCAGGCCGCCGCGCCCGCCGTCGAGGTGACGCGCCTGCTGCGCCTGCTGGGCGTGGGCGCCGACGTGCTGCAGGCCTTCGGCGCGGTGCTGCTGGGCGTGGCGGCGTTGAGCGTCTTCATCGCGCTGTGGAACGCCGTGCGCGAGCGCCGCGCCGACCTGGCCATGCTGCGCATGCTGGGCGCCTCGCCCGCGCGTGTGGGCGGCCTGCTGCTCGCCGAGGCGCTGTGGCTGGCGCTGATCGCCTCGGCCCTGGGCCTGGCCGCCGGCCATGCGCTGGCGGCGGTGGTGGGCTGGATGCTGCAGGCGCAGAACGCCATGCCCGTCACCGGCGCGCTGTGGCTGCCCGAGGAATGGGCGGTGCCCGGCCTCGCGGTGGCCGTGGCGGCGGTGGCGGCGCTGCTGCCGGCCGTGCAGGCGTACCGGGTGGACGTGGCCGACCTGCTGGCGCGGCCCTGACCTGGAATGCCGCGATGCCTGGACGGCCCCGAACCCTTCCCCCTGTTTTTGTCACTCACCTCCCTGAAAGGACTTTTTCCATGACCGCCACCTCCCGACTCCGCGCCCTGGCGCTCGCGCCGCTCTTTCTGCTGGCCGCCGTTGCCGCCCAGGCGCAGCAGCATTCCGACGCCGATACCAAGGCCGACATCCAGCGCCACCGCGCCATGGCCGCCGCGCACGAGGCCGCCGCCAAGTGCCTGGAATCCGGCAAGGGCCACGACACCTGCGAGAAGGAACTGCAGGCGGCGTGCAAGGGCCTGGCCATCGGCAAGTTCTGCGGCATGAAGCACCAGCATTGATCCGTCCCCGGGCCCGCCCCGGCCGGGCGCCTGCGACAATCGCTCAGGCCGGGCAGGGCGCCCGGCCGCCGTTCGCCGCCTTTTTGAGGACCCCCGCATGAAAGCCATCCCCCTCGCATTCGCCTGCCTGCTGGCCTGCGGCGTGGCCGGCGCGCAGGTGCCGGACGGTGCCGGCGCGGCGCTGTCGTCCCCGCTGGGCGGCGGTGGGCTGCCCCCGGGCAACGGCGCGGGCTACCACAGCCCGCAAAGCCCGATCAAGCCGCTGCCCACGCGCAGCGACGTGGTCCCCTGGTCCACGCTGACCAACTTGCAGAAGAAAACCCTCAAGACCCGCATCGAGCCGGTCTTCAACCCCGAGCAGAAGGCGCTGAACCAAACCGTGCAGCGCGTGCAGGGCTTCATGGTGCCCATGACGGCCAAGCCGCAGCAGCGGCACTTTTTGCTCACCTCGGTGCCGCTGACCTGCGCCTTCTGCATTCCCGGCGGGCCGGAGAGCATGGTCGAGGTGAAGGCCTCGTCCCCCGTCACGTATTCGCTCGAACCCGTGGTGGTCGAGGGCCGCTTCGAGACGCTGCGCAACGACGAGTACGGCCTGTTCTACCGCATGGTCGACGCCAGGCCCGTCCAGTGATGCGAGTGTTTCGCTGACACAGCGCCCAGCCCCACCGCCCCCACGTTCCCCATGACACCCGCGCGCCCGCAGCCACTGCCGCACCGCCGACGCATCGCCGTCTGGTGGATCGCGTTCGCGCTGCTGCTGGCGCCATTGCTCGGCCGCATGCACCAGGTGGTGCACGGCGGGGCGCCGGGCCTCGCCTCGGCCTCCGTCTCCTGGCCGGCGGGCGTGGCGCACCATGCCACGGCGCCCACGGCGCCCGATGCGCGGCCAGGGCAGGGCGGCGACGCACTCCACGCGTTGTTCGCCGGCCACCACGGCGCCGACTGCCAGCTGCTGGACCAGCTCCTGCTCGGCGGCGCGCTGCTGGCGGCCCTGGTGCTGCCGACGGTGCACGGCGCCGCGCAGGCACCGCTGCCGGAACACGCCTCGCACACCGGCACGCGCCAGCGGTCGGCCTTTCTCGCCCGCGCGCCCCCCGCATAGGGCTGAAGCGCGCCCCCCTGCGGCCACCGGCCGCCATACGGGGCTACTCCTTTTTTGATAGCTACCTGCCCTAGATGAATATGCGCTGGTGGCACTTTTTGGCCTGACTGCCTGCACAGCGATGGGGCCGTCCCGCCAGCCTGGGCGTGGTCCGGGCGGGCGCGGATGGAGCCGCGCGTGCGGGCCGCCGCTCTCTTTTTTCGTGAAGCCTTTGTCCATGAACTCCCACACCTCCACCGTGCGCGCCCCCCGCACCGCCGCTTCGCGCCGTGCCACGTTGCGCCCCCTGGCCTGGGCCGCACTCCTTGCGCTGGGTGGCCCCGGCCTGGTGCCGGCCGTGCATGCCCAGTCGGCCGCCGCCATCGCCCAGGCACCTGCCGAACCCGCACCCACGGGCATCCCGGCTGCCAGCGCATCCACGCCCACGCCTACCGCGCGCCTGCCCGAGGTGACCGTCACCGGCAACCCGCTGGGTGCCGCCACCGTGGTCGCGCCGGCCGCGCAGCTGTCGGGCGATGCGCTCACCCTGCGCACCCAGTCCACCCTGGGCGAGACGCTGGACGGCCTGCCGGGCGTGAGCAGCACCTACTTCGGCCCCAACGCCAGCCGCCCCATCATCCGGGGCCTGGACGGCGACCGCATCCGCATCCTGCAAAACAGCGGCGCCACGCTGGACGCCTCGGCCCTGAGCTTCGACCATGCCGTGCCCACCGAGGCGCTGGTGACCGAGCGCATCGAGGTCCTGCGCGGCCCGGCGGCACTGCTGTACGGCGGCAGCGCCGTGGGCGGCGTGGTCAACGTGATCGACAACCGCATTCCCCGCGAGCCCATCAACGGCGTGGCCGGCAAGGCCGAGGCGGCGGCCGCCACGGGCAACGGCGAGCGCTCGGGCGGCGCGATGGTGGAGGGCGGCAACGACCGCTATGCGCTGCACGTGGACGTGTTCGACCGCGACACCGACGACGTGCGCGCCCCGGCCGACCTGGCCTGCGAAAAGCCCGGCTCGCCGGGCCTGGCGCGCCGCATCTGCAACTCCGCCAGCCACACGCGCGGCGGCGCGGTGGGCGGCACGGTGTTCTTCGACCGCGGCTACCTGGGCGCCTCGGCCAGCACCTACCGCAACGACTACGGCACCGTGGCCGAGGACGACGTGACCATCGGCATGCGCTCCAACCGCTACGCGCTGGACGGCGAGTGGCGCATCGACGCGGGCCCGCTGCAGAGCATCAAGATGCAGGCCAGCCACACCGACTACGTGCACACCGAATTCGAGGGCGGCGAGGCCGGCACCACCTTCCGCAACCGGGGCAACGACCTGCGGCTGGAGGCCAAGCACGCGCCGCTGGGCGCGCTGCAGGGCGTGATCGGCCTGCAGGCCGAGTCGTCGCGCTTCTCGGCGGTGGGCGAAGAGGCCTTCGCGCCCTACAGCCGCAGCCGGTCCACCGCGCTGTTCGCGCACGAGGAACTGGCCACCGGCTGGGGCAAGCTGACCTTCGGCGCCCGCACCGAGCAGGTGAGCGTGGAGTCGTTCGGCAGCGCCGACACCGACCGCTTCGACACCGGCAAGCACACCTTCCACCCGCACAGCGCGGCAGTGGGCGCGCTCGTGAACCTGGCGCCCGACTGGCAGCTGACCTCCAACCTGTCGTACACCCAGCGCGCGCCCAAGGACTACGAGCTGTTCGCCAACGGCCCGCACATCGCCACCGGCGCCTGGGAGACGGGCGACAGCCGCCTGGGCCTGGAGAAGGCGACCAGCATCGACGTGGGCGCCGCGTGGAAGAGCGGGCCCCAGCGATTCGCCGTCACCGCGTTCTACAGCCGGTTCTCCAACTACATCGGCCTCACGCCCACGGGCGCCAGCCTGACGGAAGAGGGCGAGCGCGTGCCCGCCGGCACGGATGGTGCGCTGCCCGAGTACCGCTACCAGGGCGTGCGCGCCAAGTTCTACGGCCTGGAAGCGAGCGGCAGCGTGCGCCTGGTGGGCGAGAGCGGCCTGGCCGGCGCCACGCTGTTCGGCGACACGGCATCGACGCTCGACCTGCAGTTGCGCGGCGACCTCGTGCGCGCCACCAACGAGGACACGGGCGAGCCGCTGCCGCGCATCGCGCCGCTGCGCCTCGGAAGCACGCTGGCCTGGGCGAGTGGCCCGTGGCGCGCCGGCGTGGGCTTTGACCACCTGGCCGCCCAGGACCGCGTGCCCAGCGACGGCACCCGCACCACCGGCGCCTACACGCTGTGGAACGCCTCGGTGGGCTACCACCAGCAGGTGCAGTTCGGCGCCACGCGCAGCAACCTGCTGTGGTATGCGCGCCTCGACAACATCACCGACAAGCTGGCCTACAGCGCCACGTCGATCCTGACCACCACGGCGTTTCCGAAGTCGCCGCTGCCGGGCCGCAGCCTGAAGGTGGGCGTGAAGGCGACGTTCTGAGCGGGCGCCGGGGGCGGGCGGCTCGGCGCCGTCCGCCCCCCGGCGAATGGGGTCAGGATAATTTGCTATTAATTTAATAGCACAATGCCTTAGATTTGATTGTGCTGGAACCCATTTCGATGGGGATTTCTCCGGTGGCAGACGCCAGACATGGAGAGTGTCGCCCGGCACCGTCTTGCAAACGGGGTGGATGCGTTCAGGCGCTCCGGCGGCTACAGAAGGCCGTCGGCGGGGCGCTGCCCGAGCGCAGCGCCCGTCTCTCAGCGCAGGGTCTGCTTGCCGGGCACCTGCGGGTAGGCCAGCTCGGCCACGGGCTCGCCGCGCAGCAGGTGGGATTCGACGATGCGGTCGATGCCGGCCTCGTCCACGCCGCCGTACCACGTGCCCTCCGGGAACACCTGCACCACCGGCGCGAGGTTGCAGGGCCCCAGGCAGCTGGTGCGGGCGCTCATCATGCCCTCGCCGGTGTTGCGCAAGTCCAGGCGCTTTTGCTCGTTGCGCAGGTGGCCCCAGACGAGCGCGGCGCCCGCGTGGTTGCAGGGGCCGCCCTGGCAGACGAGCACTCGGCGCTTTTGCGGCGGAATCACCGAACCGGCCGAAGGGGCCGCGGCGGGCGCGTCGATGGGGACCGTGGTGGATTGCAGCAGGCCGTGCACCAGCGCATCGACGGCCAGGGTGTCGCCAGGTGGCATGCACAGCGTCACGCCGGGCCGCCGCGGCGCCTGCGCATCGCGCATCCAGCGCTGCACCGCGCCGGTGATCCAGGTGCGAAAGCCCGGCTCCATCGGCAGGAGCAGCGGGACGATGGCGATTTCGTCCGCAACGTTCCCAGCGGCCAGGGCGTCCAGCGCTTCGCGCAGGCTCGGGCTGCCCTGTTCGCTGAAGGCAGGCACCACCGCCGCGAAGCAGCCCGCCATCGCGGCCTGGGCGCGCTGGGCGAGTTCTTCCATCTCGCGAACGGCCGCGCCGGTGATGGAGGCCTTGGCCAGAAGGATGGCCGCGCGCCGTAGGGGAGGGCGGATCGGGTCGCTGGGGTTCATGGGAAAGCGCTTTCGTCGGGTGTCGGGTCCATCGGGATCACATAGGGCAGCCCGCCATCGGTGCCGATGCGCGCACCGACGCCGAACAGCGCCTTCACGTTGGTGGGCGTGAGCACCTGCGCGGGCGCGCCGGCATCGAGCACGCGGCCGCCGCGCAGCATCAGCAGCCGGTCGCAAAAGCGCGCGGCCAGGGCCAGGTCGTGGATGGCGATGACGGCCCCCGCGCCGCGCTGGCGCGACAGCTCGCGCACGGTCTGCAGCGTGGCGAGCTGGTGGCGCAAGTCCAGGTCGCTGGTGGGCTCGTCCAGCAGCAGCAGGCGGCCTTGCTGGGCCCAGGCGCGGGCCATCAGCACGCGCTGGCGCTCGCCGCCGCTGAGGTCGCTGAAGTGGCGCAGGGCCAGCGCCTCCAGTGCCAGGCGCTCGATCGCGGCCAGGCAGATGGCCTCGTCCTGCTGCGGCGAGCTGCGGCCCCGGTGCGGCAGCCGGCCCAGCCGCACCATGTCCAGCACCCGCAGCGACATGCCGGGGCCGGTGTGCTGGGGCACGTAGGCGACGGCACGGGCGATCTCCTGGCGCGTGCAGCCGGCCAGCGCACGGCCCTCGAGCTGCAATTGGCCGCCGCTCAGCGGCCGCAGGCCGGCCAGGCACTTGAGCAGCGAACTCTTGCCCGAACCGTTGGGGCCGACCAGGCCCAGCACTTCGCCGGGCTGCAGCACCAGGTCGATGCCCTGCAGCACCTCGGGCGAGGCGCGCCCGCCGTAGCGGCTGCGCAGGCCCTCGGCGCGCACCAGGGCAGGTGGCGCGGTGGCCGATGCGCCGCTCATGCCGACATCTCGTTGCGCCGCGTGAGCAGCAGGTGCAGGAACAGCGGCACGCCCAGGAAGGCGACGACGATGCCGACCGGCACCACCACCGGCGCGAAGAGCAGGCGGCCCGCCATGTCGGCCAGCAGCACCAGCAACCCGCCCACCACGGCCGCGAAGGGCAGCAGCGCGCGGTGGTCGCCGCCGATCAGCAGGCGCGCGATGTGCGGCGCCACCAGCCCGACGAAGCCGATCACGCCGGTGAAGCTGACGATGGCCGCGCTGCACAGCACGGCGGCCAGCGTGATCGCGATGCGGGCCCGGGCGACGGGCACCCCCAGCGACGCGGCCACATCGTCGCCGCCGGCGCTGAAGGCGTTGAGCGCGCCCGCATGGGCGAGCAGCACCGGCGCGCACACCAGGCAGATGCCGCCGGCCACCCCCACCTCGTTCCAGGAGCGGCCGTTGAGCGACCCGAAGGTCCAGTGCACGATGGCCGCGAGCTGCTGCTCGCTGGCGAAGAACTGGAGCGCCGCGGTGAGCGCGCCGAAGAGGTAGGTGAAGGCCACGCCGGCCAGCACCAGCACCATGGCATGCACGCCGCGCAGCGAGGCCAGGCCCAGCACCCCGGCCGCGCACACCATGGCCGAGGCGAAGGCCAGCGCCACTGTCCACCAGGCGCCGGTGGCGGGCAGGCTGTTCCAGCCCAGCAGGATGGCGATGGACGCGCCGAACGCCGCGGCCGGCGAGATGCCCAGCGTGTACGGGCTGACCAGCGGGTTGCGGGTGATGCCCTGCATGGCCACGCCGGCCATGGACAGCCCGGCCCCGCAGACCAGCGCCATGGCGGTGCGCGGCAGGCGCAGTTGCAGCAGCACGTTGCGCTGCGGTCCGTCGTGGGCCCAGGCCTCCAGGCCCGGCAGCAGCGACAGCAGCTGGCGCAGCACCGTGCCGACCGGCTGGGACTGCACGCCCAGGCTGAGCGAGGCCAGCACGGCCAGGCCCAGGGCGAACACCGCCAGGGCCGCGATGCGCCAGCGGCTGGCCCGCAGGCGGCCCACGGCGTGCTGCAGCGCCGCGATGGCGGGGGAGGCCGGTCCGGCATCGGTCGGGTTCATTCGCCGCCCTTCATGCGGTCCAGCGACCAGGCGTAGCCGCGCTGCGCCGGCACGCCCTGGAATGTCTGCAGCCAGGTGCCCATGACCGCCTCCGGGTCGATGCCGGCCATGCGCCCGGGGTGCAGCCACTGCGCGATCTGCAGGGCACCGGTGATCTTGGAACAGCCCGATGCGAGGTAGTAGCTCAGGTGGTGGATCTGCCGGTGGCGCACGGCCGGCGTACCCTCCCAGCCCGGCCGCGCGGCCAGTTGGCCGAGCACGTCGGCCGAGAAGGCCCGCGGGTGCGGCAGGTACTGGCCGGGCTGCAGCTTGACGACGACCTCGGGCCGGCGGGCCGCCACCTCTTCGGGGTCCACCTCGAAGTTCTGCACGTTGCCGCGCGGCGACACGCCGCCGGGCAGCCGGATGTCGCCGAACACGTTGGTGCCGCCGCCGGCCTCGATCATGTCGTGCCAGCCCGAGCCCTGCAGCACGGTCTTGTAGGGGCCGACCTCCTCGAAATACACGCGCCGGGGCGTGGCCCCCTGCAGGCGGTCCCGCAGCGTGTCGCGCCAGTGGCGGTAGAAGGCGTTGAGCCGCGCGGCCCCCTCGGTCCGGTGGAACAGCCGGCCCAGCAGCGCGACGTTCCACTCGTGCTTGAGCAGATCCCAGCCGGTGACCACGATGACTGGAATGCCGAAGGGCTTGAGCACCCGCTCGGCCTGCTTCCAGTCGCTGTTGCGCGGCATGAAGACGGCATCGGCCTGCATGCCGACGATGGCCTCGTAGTGGACGCTGGACTGTCCGCTGCCGGCGAGCATGCCGGAGGTCACGCCCGGCCAGTAGTCGGGGTGCTTGCTGCCGTCGAAGTCCACGCCAACCACGGCCGGCATGGCCCCGATGGCGCGGATGAACTCCGTCGTGTAGCGGTTGAACACGACCACGCGCCGCAGGGGCAGCGAAACGGACACGCTGCGGCCCAGGTCGTCGGTGATGGCCGTGGCCTCCCTGGCCTGGGCCGGCGCGCGGCCCGGCAGCCAGGCCGCGCCGGCGATGCCCGCCGCACCGGCCGCACCCCAGGCCCGAAGCAGGGCCCGCCGG
This sequence comes from Acidovorax sp. SUPP2825, assembly GCF_030158995.1. Lineage (NCBI taxonomy): Bacteria > Pseudomonadati > Pseudomonadota > Betaproteobacteria > Burkholderiales > Comamonadaceae > Acidovorax > Acidovorax sp. SUPP2825. The sequence goes on from NZ_BQXK01000018.1 coordinate 54,736, forward strand.
CTGCCCTGGCCCTGCGGGACGGGGGCATCGGAACGCATGTCAGAACGCATGGGTGCCGGTCAGCCAGACGGTGCGGGGCCGGCCGAGAATCCACTGCACTTCCGAGCCCTGCGTGGCATAGCGCTTGTCCAAGAGGTTGTCCACCCGCAGGTCCAGCGTCATCCCCGCCATGGCCCGCCAGTTCACGCCGGCCTGGACCACGGTGTACGAGGGCAGCGAGGCGGTGTTGGTGTTGTTCACGAAGCGCTGGCCCACGTACTGCAGGGCCGTGCGCGCGGTCCACCGAGGGGCGAATTCCCAGAAGGCGCTCAGGTTGGCGCTGCGCCTGGGCACGGTCATCGGCACCTTGCCCGCCAGTTGCTGCGTGCCGCTGCCGACCTGGGCCCGGAAGTCGTCGAACTTCGGATCGAGCACCGTGCCGTTGACCTCCACCCGCCAGGCGCCCAGCCGGGCGGATGCCGAGGCCTCGATGCCGCGCGAGGACTGCTGGCCCACCTGTTCCTGGAGGGTGGGGTTGGCCAGGTTGGCGGTCAGCAGGTCCTTCTTGACGAGGTGGTAGGCCGCCAGCGTCCAGTCGAAGCGGCCGCCCCAGAGGCTTTGCTTGAGGCCGAATTCGATCTGCCGGCCCTGGGACAGGCCGAAGCCCTGCTGGTTGGCGCCGATGCTCGCCAGCGAGGTGACCGGGTCCTGCGCCGTGGCGATCTGGCCGTACAGCGCTACTTCCGGCACCGGGTTGAAGACCACGCCCAGGCTGCCGCTGGTGCCGCTGACCTTGCCGCGGGTGGTGTTGCGCAACTGGCGGTCTTCGCGTTCGGCGCGGTAGCTGTCGCTGCGCAGGCCGGCCACCACGGACCAGCGCTGGCTCAGCGTCAGGTGGTTTTCGAAGAAGACGCCGACGCGGTCGAGGTCCAGGTAGTACATGGGGATCGACTCGCCCCGCCACGCATCGCGGTAGAGGCCCGGCACCGGGTGCAGCGCATCGACGGTGGAGGTGCCGCCCCGGACGTTGTCGAAGCGATCGTAGAAGCTGCGCTCGAGCTGGAAGCCGGCGAGGAACGTGTTCTTCATGCCGGCGATCCGGCCCTGGAACCTGGCGTAGGTGTTGACGCCTTCCTGCGTCTGCCGCGAGTAGGAAATGTCCCGGTAGCTGCTGCGGCGCACCGACGCGGTGGCGGGCAGGTAGGTGAACACGGTGGCATCGCGGTAGCGGCGGTTGTGGGTCAGCCGGTAGAGCGTGTTGTGCACCGTGACATCGGCCGAGGGCTTCCACTCGGTGTCCAGCGTGGTCCACTGGTCCTGGAAAAACAGGTCGCTGTCGGCGATGTTGTAGTTCAGCGTCTCGGTGCCCGGCACGGGCGCGCCATTGAACACCGGGGTGCCGAGGTAGTGCATGGGCTTTTGGCGGCCGTAGTCGGCGGCCAGGATGAAGTTCAGCTGGGGCGACCGGTCGTAGCGCAGCGAGGCCGACGCGGCCAGGGTGTCGGACGCTCCGCGGTCCACCCAGTTGTCCGCGCTGCGGTGGCTCAGGTCCAGCCGGTAGGACAGGCCGTTGCCCATCGGGCCGGTGCTGCTGAAGGCTTCGTGCCGCGCGTTGTCGGAGCCCACGCCCAGGCCGATCTCGTGCGAGGCCTGCGCCGGGTCGGGCCGCTTGCTCACCACGTTGACCGCGCCGCCGATGGCACCGGCGCCGTAGAGCACCGAAGCCGGGCCGTACAGCGCCTCGATGCGCTCGACGCTCCACGGATCGAAGGGGAAGCTCACCACGCCGCCGGCGTTGGAGAGTTCCAGGCCGTTGTAGAGCTGCTTGACGGAGTTGACGCCGGTGAAGCCGCGGGCGCTGAGCACATTGCCGCCGTTGCCCGGGCTGTTGGCCGAACTCATGCCGGGCGCGAGCGTCTTGGCGTCGATGACCGACGTGGTGCCCAGGGCGCGGATCAGCTCGCCCGGCACGATGGCCACGCTGGCGGGCGTCTCGAAGGGCGTGAGTTCCAGCCGGCTGCCGGCGGTCGAGGGCAGCACCAGCGGTGTGGCGACGCCGCGGTCTTCGGTGACGGTGACCGGGGCCAGGGTGGCGGGGGCCGCGCTGCCTTCGGCCTGGGCATGGGCGCAAAGGCCGGGATAGGCGGCCGCGAGGGCGAACGGGAGCGCAGCGGCGCGCGCACGAAGGACGGGCTTCATGGGAAGGGAGGGGCGATCAAAAAAGCAACCCTGGCCGGCATCCCCGCCGGCGTCTGGGCGATACGAATGCGCCGCCCGTTCATTCACTCATGTATGCAGGCAGGCAGCGCACTCACCTCGTTGGCCGGTATCCGGGCTGACGGCGCTGCATTCCTCGCCTTCCCAGCGCTTGTTCAAGGCGTCCAGTGGCTGTGTAGAGGGATGCTGAAGGCACCTCGGCGGGGATGGCCGGTGTGCATTCGTCCGTTTGACCGTTGCGGGGGCAGCGCAGGCGGGACGGGTCGGCAGGCCGGCGCTGCGCATCAGCGGCCGGTTGCCGGGGTGTCCTCCTGCTTCCCGTTGAACTGCGGCATGTGAACCACGCCGCGAGCACCAACGGCGCGATTGTAGAGGGGGGTGTCTGGCGGAATCCGGAAAGTCCGCAATGCCTTCCTGACGGGCCCGGGGCGGGGCGGGGCGGGGCGGGGCACGGATAATCGACGGCTTTGCCCGCAGGATCGCCCCGTGAACTCCCCCGTCTTCGCCTCCATGATCCCGGTGATCCTGTTCATCGCCATCGGCTTTCTCGCGGGGCGGCTGGGCTGGGTGCGGGCCTCGGCGGTCAAGGACCTGTCCAACCTGGTGTTCCTGGTGCTCACGCCCGCGCTGCTGTTTCGCACCATGGGCACGTCGCGCGTGCAGGACCTGAACTTCGAGCCGGTGGGCCTGTACTTTCTCGCGGCCGGGCTGGTGTTCGTGGTGTCGCTGGCGGTCATGGGGTTCTCCACCCGCTCGGCCGCCTTCGGCCTGGCCAGCATGTTCAGCAACACCATCATGATCGGCGTGCCGCTGGTCGGGCTGGTCTACGGCCAGGAAGGGCTGGTGACGCTGTTCACGCTGATCTCGCTGCACGCGCTCATTTTGCTCACGGCGGCCACGGTGGTGTTCGAGCTGGCGCAGGCGCATGAAAGCCAGCGCGACGGCCGCAGCCCGCCGCGCCCCATGCTGCACACGGTGCTGCAGGCGGTGCGCAACGGCATCCTGCACCCGGTGCCGCTGCCCATCCTGGCCGGGTTGCTGTTCGCGCAGACCGGCCTGCACCTGCCCGAGGTGGTGGACAAGCCGCTGCAGCTGCTGGGCATGGCCCTCGGGCCCATGGCCCTGCTGCTGGTGGGCGTGACGCTGGCGTTCAGCAAGGTGGGCCACCATGCGCGCGACGCGCTGCGCATTTCGCTGGTCAAGAACCTGGCGCACCCGTTGCTGCTGCTGGCGCTGGCCTGGGCCTTCGGCCTGGGCGGCACCTCGACGGCGGTGATGTTCCTGGCGGCTTCGCTGCCGGTGGGGGCCAACGTGTTCCTGTTCACGCAGCGCTACGACACCATGCAGGACGAGGTGACGGCCAGCATCGCCGTGTCCACGGCGCTGGCGCTGGTGACGGTGCCGCTCATGCTGGTGGTCGCGCAGCGGTTCTTCCACTGAGGCGTGGCGCCCGGTCGGCCGGGCCGAAGCACCGGCGCACGGCGCGGGCGGTCAGGGCGCGAGGCGCTCGCGCACCCACTGGCCGCCATCGGCCCGGTAGCGCAGCCGGTCGTGCAGCCGGCTCTTGCGGCCCTGCCAGAACTCCCATTGCTCGGGCTTGAGGCGGTAGCCGCCCCAGTGCGGCGGGCGCGGCGGGCTGAGCAAGAACTGCGCGCCGTACTTGGCCGCGTTTGCCACCAGCACGCCGCGCCCGGAAATCACCTGGCTTTGCGGGCTGGCCCAGGCGCCGATGCGCGAGTCCAGCGGGCGGCTCTTGAAATAGGCGTCGCTCTCGGCGTCGTCCACCTTTTCCACGGTGCCTTCGATGCGCACCACGCGTTCCAGCTCGACCCAATGGAACTGCAGCGCCGCAAACGGGTTGCCGGCCAGTTGCCGGCCCTTGCGGCTGTCGTAGTTGGTGAACCAGACGATGCCGCGCTCGTCGTAGCCCTTGACCAGCACGATGCGCGTGCTGGGCCGCAGATCGGGTCCCACGGTGGCGAGGGTCATGGCGTTGGGCTCGGGCACCTGGGCGGCCAGGGCCTGCTGCAGCCACTGGTCGAACTGGGCCAGCGGGTCGGCCAGGGAGGCGTCTTCGCTGAGTTCCGCGCGTTCGTAGCTCTTGCGCAGGTCGGCGATGGAGGAGGAAAGGGGGCTGCTGCTCATCGGGCGATTGTGCCCCGGCGCGCGCAGCGGGTCAGCGCTTGTGGCCGGGCGCCAGCGCCAGCAGCTTGCCCAGCGCCCGGTCGTGGATGCCCAGGCGGCGCAGTTCGTCGTAGGTGGCCTGGGCGTAGTCGCGGGTGGTGCCGTAGATGCCGGTGGCCTGCTCGAAGATGCGGCGGTATTCGTCGTCCGGCAGCACGCCGGCGTGGCTCGGGCTGCGGCGCGACAGCGTGAAGGCGAGGGCGCGCACCGTGCCCTGGGGCGTCTGGCACGGCAGCCAGCGCGGGTCGTACACCGCCAGCGCCATCTCGCGCTGCCAGAGGTTGACCATGGTCTGGCGGGCGTGCTCGCGGTCCACGCGGAACACCATGCCGCGGCAGCTGCCGCCCGAGAGCATGCCGAACACCAGGCCAGGCCGCTCAGGCGTGCCGCGGTTGATGCGGCTCCACATCTTGAGGGCGCGGTGCCAGCCGTGCACGCGGGCCGGGCGCTGCTCGGCGAAGTCGAAATCGGGCCGCCAGATCAGCGAGCCATAGCCGAAGATCCACAGATCGTCCTGACCGCCCCATTCATCCAGGGTGCGCTGGAGCAGGGGGGCGGGGTCGCGCAAGGGGGCGGGCAGCGGCGTCATGACTCTACAATCGCGGGTTGTCTTCAGCCCCCATTATTTACTTTACGGAGTTCTTCCCATGGCCTTCAGCAGTTCCGATGACGACAGCCAGCAACGTTTTGCCCTCGGGTTCCTGTTCGCGCTGATTGCCCTGGTGGTGTCCTCGGTGGTGGGCGTGACGGTGTACAAGCAGCGCAGCCTGGCGCGCGCGCCGGTGGTCGAGCCCGCCGCCGTGGTGGTCGCACCCGCCGGCACGCTGGTGGTGGCCGAGGACGAAGTGGCCCGCGTGGTGGTGGACGGCGGCGTGGTCCGCTTCTACTTCGCCACGGGCCGTGCCGACCTGGCACCCGGTGCCGCACCGGCCCTGGCCGACGTGTCGCGTGCCGTGGCCGAAGGCCGCTCGGTGGTGGTCTCCGGTTACCACGATGCCACGGGCGACGCCGCCGCCAACGCGCAACTGGCCAAGGACCGTGCCTTTGCCGTGCGCGACGCGCTCAAGACGGCCGGCGTGCCCGAAGACAAGATCGACCTGCGCAAGCCCGCCGTCACGCAGGCCGGCGGCAGCAACGCCGAAGCCCGCCGCGTCGAGGTCACGCTGGCACCGCTTTGATCCGGGCGTGAGGGGGTGGCCGCCGGCCGCGTCCTCCGATCCCTCGACAGCAAGCCCGGTCCGCCGGGCTTTTTCTTTGGGCGCCGCGTTCCGAAATGACCTCAATGCAGCCACTGCACGATCTGCTGCGGGGTGAGGTTGCTGCCGCACAGCACGGTCGCCAGCTTCTGCGAGCGCAGCGCGGGGTGTTCCATCACGGCGGCCACGCCGACGATGCCGGCGGGCTCGACCATCAAGCCGGCCGTCTGGAACACCAGTTGCATCGCGCGCCGGATGGCCGCATCGCTCACCAGCAGCACGTCGTCCACCAGGCCCTGCATGTCGTCCAGCGCCTGCGGCACGGGGCGCCGGACCGCGATGCCATCGGCGATGGTCTGCGTGGCGGGCCGCTCGATCAGCCGGCGCGCCTTCCATGAGGCGGCCATGGCATCCGCGCCTTCCGCGCAAACGCCGATGACCCGCGTGGCCGGCGCATGGGCCTTCGCCCACAGGCCCATGCCATTGAGCAAGGCGCCGTTGCCCAGCGGCACCAGCAGGGCATCGAAGGCATTGCGCGCCAGCAGTTCGCGGGCGATGGTGCCGGCGCCTTCGCTGATTTGGGTCTCCAGCCCATCCTCGACCAGCAGCGCGCCGGACGACGCGCAAAAGCGCCGGGCCTCTTCCTTGGCGGAGTCGAAGTCGTCGCTGTGCAGGCGCACCTCGGCGCCCATCGCGCGCATCCGCTCGACCTTGAAGGCATTGGCCGTGGTGGCGGTATAAACCACCAGCGGCCAGCCGCGGGCGCGGCACACATAGGCCATGGCCTGCCCCCAGTTGCCGGCCGTGGCGCAGACCAGGGGCCGGCCGGCCAGCGCCGCCGCGTTGTCCTTGAGGAAGAAGTCGGCGCCGCGCCCCTTGAACGAGCGCAGCGGGTTCAGCGTTTCGACCTTGAGCGTCAGGGCAGCGCCCAGCGCCTGGCTGAGCGGCTCGCATTCGTACTGCGGGCTGTGGAGAAACACGGGGTCGATGAAGGAGGCCGCGCGCTCGATGTTGCGCAGCGACAGGCGGTGGGGGGTGTCGATAATGGTCATGCCCGAAGTATGCGAACCGGGGCGGTGGGCCGGGCCGCGATTGCGCCCCCGCCAGCGCCGCCTCGCCGCATTGTGGGCGCCTTCCACGCGGCCTTCGTGCAACCCTCCGACGCCATGCCCCTCGACGCCTTCGACCGCCAGATCCTCGACCTCTACCAGCGGGACACCCGCGTGCCCAGCGAGCAGATCGGCGCGCTCGTCGGCCTGTCCGCCGCCGCGGTGCAACGGCGGTTGAAGCGCCTGCGGGAGGCGGGAGTGATCCAGGCCGAGACCGCCCAGCTCGATTGCACCCAACTGGGCCTGGGCATCACGGCCATCGTGCAGGTCGACCTGATCGACGAGTCGGCACGCGCCACGCGGGCCTTCCGCGAGACCGTGGGGCAGCGCGGCGAGGTGCAGCAATGCTACGGCGTGGCCGGCAGCGTCGACTACGTGTTGATCGTCATAGTGCCCGATCTGGCGGCCTACGAGGCCTTCTGCAAGGCGTGCCTGCTGCACGACCCCAACGTGCGCAGCTTCACCACGCAGATCGTTCTGGATGCGCACCAGCGCGGCGCACCGCTCGCCATCCCCGCGCTGGACCGGTGATCAGGTGCTGCCGCGCACGACGAGTTCGTAGCCCAGCTCGACGCAGCTCGGCCCGGCGGGCGCGCCGCGCATCAGCCCGAGCAGCATCGCCGCGCCGGCGCGCCCGACCTCGGCGCGCGGCGTGCGTACGGTGGTGAGCGGCGGCACCATCTGGTCGCTGCCCTCCAGGTCGTTGAACCCGGCCACCGCGATCCGCTCGGGCACCGCCACCCCCAGCCGGTTGGCCGCCAGCAGCCCGCCCTGCGCGATGTCGTCGTTGCAAAAGAAGATGGCATCCACGCCGGGCATGCGGCGCACCACCTCTTCGAACAGCCGCGCGCCCAGTGCGACCGACGAGCGCTCCGGGCTGAGCACCTCCAGCGCCGGGTCGTACAGGCCCGCCTCGCGCAGGCAGCGGCGATAGCCCTCGGCGCGCTGCAGCGTGCGCGGGTCCAGCTGGGCGGCGCAGAAGGCGATGCGGCGGCGGCCCCGGTCCAGCAGGTGGCGGGTGATGGCCGCGCCCGCATCGGTCTGCGAAAACCCCACGCAGGCGACGTCCGGCGCCGTGCTGGTCTCCATCAGGTGCACGCAGGGCACGCCGCTGCGGGCGATGAGTTGGCGGGCGGTTTCGCTGCGGTCGAACCCGGTCACCAGCAGGCCGGCGGGCCGGTGGGGCAGGTAGGTGCGCAACAGCAGCTCTTCTTCGGTGGTGTCGTAGTGGGTCACGCCGATGAGCGGGTGAAAGCCCTCGGGAAACAACGTGCGGTGCACCGCCTCCAGCAGGTCGACGAAGAGCGTGTTGGACAGCATGGGCACCAGCACCAGCACCTGGGTGCTGCGCTGGGAGGCGAGGGCGCGCGCCGCCGGATCGGGCACGTAGCCCAGGCGGTCGGCCGAGGCGCGCACGCGCTCGGCCAGTTGCGCGTCCACGCTGCGTTCGCCGCGCAGCACGCGCGAGACGGTGATCGGGCTCACGGCGGCATCGCGCGCCACGTCGTCGAGCGTGATGCGGCCGCTGGAACGGCGGGGGCGGCGGGTAGCGTCGGTCAAGGGTTAATCCGGAGCAGTCTGGGTGGCATTGTTTCCTAAGATAGCGCTATCTTTCACAGGGTAAACAAGCATGCATCGTCCCATGGCGCCGTAGCGTGCAGCAAACCCTGCCCAGCCACCCGCGGTGCGGCTCCATGCCCCACCGCATTTCTTCGAATTCAATGGATAGCGCTATCTCAATGTTTCGCCCCCTGGCCATCGTCGTGATGGGCGTGTCGGGCTGCGGCAAATCCAGCGTCGGCGAGTCCTGCGCGCAGGCCCTGGGCTGGACGCTGCACGAAGGCGACGCCTACCATGCCCCCGAGAGCATCGCCAAGATGCGGGCCGGCACGCCGCTGACCGATGCCGACCGCGCCGGCTGGCTCGGCCGTCTGGCCCGACTGCTGGACTCCAGCGAAGGCGGGCAGGGCGTGGTGCTGACCTGCTCCGCGCTGCGCCGCAAATACCGCGACCGCCTGCGCGAAGCGCACCCGGCGCTCGGCTTCGTCTTCCTGAAGCTGGGCTATGACGAAGCGCTGGTGCGCGTGCAGTCGCGGCCCGGCCACTTCTTTTCGCCCGCGTTGGTGGCCGACCAGTTCGCCACGCTGGAATCGCCCGAGGGCGAGCCCGGCGTGCTGACGCTCGATGCCACGCAGCCCATCGCCACGCTGGTGCAGGACGCCGTGGCCTGGGTGCGCGGCCCCGAGGCTTTCCCCCCCCGAAAAAGCAGGCCGCGACACAGCGGCAGGAGACAACGCATGAGCAGTCCGCAGCCGCCGACGAGGGATCTGGCCGCCCCGTCTTCTTCCCCGCATGCGCCACCCCGCCGCAAGCCGGCGCTGCAGCGGCTGGCCGAGCTGTTCATGGTGCTGGCGCTCGCCGGCATGGTGGTGGCGGTGTTCGTCAACGTGGTGCTGCGCTATGTGTTCCACACCAGCATCGTGTCGTACGAAGAGGTCTCGCGCCTGCTGTTCGTGTGGCTGGTCGCGGTGGGCTCCATCGTCGCGGCCTTCGAAGGCAAGCACCTGGGCTTCGACATGCTCACCTCGCGTATGAAGGGCGGGGCGCGCAAGGGCCTGTTCTGGGTGAGCCAGCTGCTCGTGGCGGTGTGCATGGTGCTGCTGCTGAAGGGCTCGTGGGAGCAGGTGGTGGCCGGCATGAGCAGCTACAGCACGGTGCTCGGCTACCCGCTGGCGCTGGCCGCAGCCGCCACGCTGGTGCTGGCGGCCGGCCTGCTGGTGGCCCTGGTGTTCGACCTGCTGCGCGGCGAGCCGCCCACGCCGGCCGGCCCGGCGGGCGACATCGAATAAGGGGCCGGACATGATCGTGACCGCGATTTTTCTGCTGGTGCTCATCGGCGGCATGGTGATCGGCATGCCGATCGCCCACGCGCTGGTGCTGACGGGCGTGGCCCTGATGTGGCACCTGGACTTCTTCGACTCGCAGCTGCTCGCGCAGAACCTGCAGGCCGGCTTCGACAACTTTCCGCTGCTGGCGGTGCCGTTCTTCATCCTGGCGGGCGAGCTGATGAATGCGGGCGGGCTGTCGCGCCGCATCATCGACCTGGCGCGCGCCTTCGTGGGGCACATCCGCGGAGGCCTGGGTTTCGTGGCCATCGGCGCCGCGGTGCTGCTGGCCTCCATGAGCGGCTCGGCCATCGCCGACACCGCGGCCCTGGCCACCATCCTGCTGCCCATGATGCGCCAGCAGAACTACCCGCCCAGCTACAGCGCGGGCCTGCTGGCATCGGGCGGCATCATCGCGCCGATCATTCCGCCGTCGATGCCGTTCGTGATCTACGGGGTGACGACCAACACCTCCATCAGCAAGCTGTTCCTGGCCGGCGTGTTTCCCGGCCTGATGATGGGCATCTTCCTGGTTCTGGCCTGGTGGTGGATCGCCCGGAAGCACCAGCTGCCGTCCATGGAGCGCGTGGAATGGGGTGCGCGCATGAAGGCGCTGGTCAACAGCTTCTGGGCCATGATGATGCCGGTCATCATCCTGGGCGGGCTCAAGGGCGGCATCTTCACGCCGACCGAAGCGGCCGTGGTGGCCGCGGTCTACGCCCTGTTCGTGTCGATGTTCGTCTACCGCGAACTCACCTGGGCCCAGTTGTACGAGGTGTTCCTGGCCGCGGGCAAGACCACCGCCGTGGTGATGTTCCTGTGCGGCGCAGCCACCGTGACGGCCTACATGATCACCCTGGCCGACCTGCCCGCCATGCTGGCGGACAGCTTCTCCGGCGTGATGGGCAATCCCATCGTGTTCATGGCGCTGATGATGCTGTTCCTGCTCGTCGTGGGCACGGCCATGGACCTGACGCCCACCATCCTGATCTTCGGGCCGGTGTGCCTGCCGCTGGCGGTGAAGGCCGGCATCGATCCGGTGTACTTCGGCTTCATGTTCATCTATGTGGGATCGCTCGGGCTCATCACCCCGCCGGTCGGCACGGTGCAGAACGTGGTGGCGGGGGTGGGTGGTCTGCGCATGGAGACCGTCATCAAGGGCACCACGCCGTTCCTGCTGATGTACGTGGTGCTGCTGGTGCTGTTCGTGCTGTTCCCGGTGCTGATCACCGGCCCGCTGCGCTGGCTGCATTGAGCCGCCGCCGGCCCCAATTTCTGATGGTTTCGTTTTCCCTCTCTCTTCAGCGCTTTCAATACAAGGAGACAAGCATGCGTATCCGTTTCGCTCTCGCCGGCCTGGTGGCCGCACTGGTGGCCGCCGGGGCCGCCCAGGCCCAGGACTTCAAGCCGCGCCTCGTGCGCTTCGGCTATGGCCTGGTCGACGATTCCAACCAGGGCCGCGCGGCGCGCCTGTTCGCGCAGGAGGTCGAGAAGGCCTCCGGCGGCAAGATGAAGGTGCGCACCATCGGCAACGCCGCCCTGGGCTCCGACACCCAGATGCAGCAGGCGCTGATCGGCGGCGCGCAGGAGATGATGGTGGGCTCCACCGCCACGCTGGTGGGCATCGCACCCGAGATGGCGGTGTGGGACACGCCGTTCCTCTTCAACAACGTGAAGGAGGCCGACGCGGTGCTCGACGGCCCGGTCGGCGAAAAGGTCAAGGCCAAGCTGGAGCCCAAGGGCATGGTCGGGCTGGTCTACTGGGAGAACGGCTTTCGCAACCTCACCAACAGCAAGCGCCCCGTCAACAAGCTGGAAGACCTGGGCGACATCAAGCTGCGCGTGATGCAGAACAACGTGTTCCTCGACAGCTTCAAGGCCCTGGGTGCCAACGCAGTGCCGCTGCCGTTTTCGGAACTGTTCACCGCCCTGGAAACGCGCGCGGTCGATGGCCAGGAGAACCCGTTCAACACGGTGGTGTCCAGCAAGTTCTACGAAGTGCAGAAGTACCTCACGGTGACCAACCACGTGTACAGCCCCTGGATCGTCACCGTCAGCAAGAAGTGGTGGGACACCCTCTCCGCCGCCGAAAAGAAGGTGCTGCAGGACGCCGCCGTCAAGAGCCGCGACTTCGAGCGCAAGGACACGCGCGAAGAAGCCGCCAAGGCCCTGGCCGACCTCAAGACCAAGGGCATGCAGGTCAACGAACTGCCCGGCTCGGAAGCCAACCGCATGCGCGAGAAGCTCGCCAGCGTGAACACCGGCATCGCCAAATCGGTCGGCCAGGAAACCTGGGACGCGGTGAACGCGGCCGTCAAGCAGGCGCGCGGCGCGCAGTAACCCGGCACGCATGGGCTCGCCCCGCGGCCATGGGCCGGGGCGGGCCGACACATGCCCTTTGCCTACAGACGGAGCGGCCTGCGGGTTTACCATGGGCGCTCCGCCAGCCCGTTGCCAACACCCGCCAGCATGCCCATCCACGACACCGTTGAAGCCGTTACCCGGCGCATCCGCGAGCGCAGCGCGCCCACCCGCGCCGCCTACCTTGCCCAGCTCGAAGCCCATGCCCACCGCGACCGCGGCGCCGACCGCCTGGGTTGCGCCAACGTGGCACACGCCTTCGCCGGCATGCCCGGCAACGACAAGCTGCGCGTGGTGGCCCAGAAGGCACCCAACGTTGGCATCGTCAATGCCTACAACGACATGCTCTCGGCCCACGCGCCGCTGCAGCACTACCCCGATCTGATCAAGGACGAGGTCCGAAAGCACGGCGCCACGGCGCAGGTCGCCGGCGGGGTGCCCGCCATGTGCGACGGCGTCACGCAGGGCACGCCCGGCATGGAGCTGAGCCTGTTCAGCCGCGACGTGATCGCCATGGCCACGGCGGTGTCCCTGAGCCATGACGTGTTCGACGCCGCGCTCATGCTGGGCGTGTGCGACAAGATCGTGCCCGGCCTGCTCATCGGCGCGCTGCAGTTCGGCCACCTGCCCACCGTCTTCGTGCCGGCCGGGCCCATGACCTCCGGCCTGTCGAACAACGCCAAGGCCAAGGTGCGCGAGCAGGCCGCGCAAGGCCTGGTGGGCCGCGCCGAACTGCTGGCCGCCGAATCCGCCGCGTACCACAGCGAAGGCACCTGCACGTTCTACGGCACCGCCAACAGCAACCAGATGCTGCTGGAAGCCATGGGCCTGCACGTGCCCGGCACCGCCTTCATCAACCCCGGCCAGGCGCTGCGGCAGGAGCTGACCCGCGAGGCGGCACGCACCGTGCTCGGCCCCGCGTGCCCGCCCATCGGCAAGGTCATCGACGAGCGCGCCATCGTCAACGCCATGTCGGCCTTGCTCGCCACGGGCGGCTCCACCAATCACCTCATCCACTGGGTGGCCGTGGCGCGTGCGGCCGGCATCGTCATCGACTGGGACGACTTCGCCGCGCTGTCGCACGCCGTGCCGCTGCTGGCCCGCGTGTACCCCAACGGCAGCGCCGACGTGAACCAGTTCCAGGCCGCGGGCGGCCCGGGCTACGTGCTGCGCGAACTGCTTGATGCCGGCCTGATGCACGAAGACGTGCTCACTGTGCGGCCCGGCGGCATCCGCGAATACACCCGGCTGCCCCATGGCGACGCGGACGGGCGCCTGGGCTGGACCGACATCGGCGCCAGCGGCGACGACGGCGTGCTGCGCCCGGCCACCGCGCCGTTCAGCGCCACCGGCGGCCTCAAGCTGCTGCAGGGCAACCTGGGGCGCAGCGTGATCAAGGTCTCTGCCGTACCGGAAGACCGCCACGTGGTCGAGGCGCCCGCCGCCGTGTTCGGCTCGCAGGCCGAACTGCAGGCCGCCTTCCAGGCCGGGCAGCTGGACCGCGACGTGATCTGCGTGGTGCGCTGGCAAGGCCCGCAGGCCAACGGCATGCCCGAGCTGCACAAGCTGACCCCGCCGCTGGCCGTGCTGCAAGGCAAGGGCTACCGCGTGGCACTGGTGACCGATGGCCGCATGAGCGGCGCATCGGGCAAGGTGCCCGCCGCCATCCACGTCTCGCCCGAAGCCAACGCCGGCGGCGCGCTGGCGCGGGTGCAGGACGGCGACGTCATCCGGCTGGACGCCGTGGCAGGCACGCTCGACGTGCTGGTCGATGCCGCCACCTGGCAGGCCCGCACGCCCGCCGTGCTGCCGCCCGCACAGGCCGAAGACAACGCCCACGGCTGGGGCCGTGAACTGTTTGCCGGATTCCGGCGCAACGCGCTCAGCGCAGAAGAGGGAGCCTGCTCGTGGCTGTGAACGACGACGACACCAACCAGAACCACGGCAACGCGGCCTTGACCGCCGTGCAGGTCATGCGCGACGCACCGGTCATTCCGGTCATCGTGCTCAACGATGTGGCCCACGCCGTGCCCATGGCCCGCGCCCTGGTGGCTGGCGGCATCCGCATGCTGGAGGTGACGCTGCGCACCCCGCAGGCCCTGGCCTGCATGGAAGCCATCGCCCGCGACGTGCCCGAAGCGGTGGTCGGCGCCGGCACCGTGCGCAGTGCGGCCGACGCCCAGGCCGCCGCCCGTGCCGGGGCCCGTTTCGCGGTGAGCCCGGGCTTCACCCCCGCGGTCGGCCGCGCCTGCCGCGACCTGGGGCTGCCGCTGCTGCCCGGCGTGGCAACGGGCAGCGAGATCATGATGGCGCAGGAAGAGGGCTTCAACGCGCTGAAATTCTTCCCCGCCGTTCAGGCCGGTGGCCTGGCCATGCTCAAGGCGTGGCAGGGGCCGTTCGGCGATGTGGTCTTCTGCCCCACGGGCGGGATCCAGCCGGGCAATGCGGCGGAGTTTCTGGCGCTGGGGAACGTGGCCTGCGTGGGCGGGTCGTGGCTGGTGCCAGGGGATGCGCTGGCGCAGGGGGATTGGGCGAGGGTGACCGAATTGGCGCGGGGGGCCGTGGCGCTGCGCGCGAAGGTTTGAGGCGAAGGGGCTGCTGGCGCTGATGGGTGAGTGCTGGCCGCTGTCCCAAAGCAGTCGGTGGGTTGCGGTTTATTTTTAATCGCCGTAGCTATCTCCCTATCCGGCAAACAATTTCTACGACCATAGCAACCGGGCGAGGGCTAATAGTTGCTATGGTTTCTTGACTAACCGGTTCAGGCTGAGAGCCGTCGTTCATCTCTTACACAGCCCGGAGCACCAAGGGCCCCGAAGGTGGCGCGGGTGAGCGGTCGTTCGTTCCCGCCAGCAATCAACCCGTTGCGGTCATCCAGATTTCAATCTCACAGTCGGAGAGCAGTCTGCCGCTCAAATCGAGCCAAGCTCGCCAGCTTCCGTTCAATGCAGGCTTGCTTTCGTCTCCGTTACAGTTACCCCAAAACACCAAAAGGGGAGCTATGACAAAGAGCGGAGGTGCGGTCCGGATCCTTACGGAGCCAAGTGCTGCTACGGCGCTCTTGGGAGAGGTCGTGCAGGCAGCAGACAGCGACCGAGACGCGCTCGGATTTTTCTCGCGCAGCGTCTATGCGGACTTCTGTCGCAAAGGGCAATTGTTTGTAGCGGTCGAGAGTGACGGTCGCGGCGAGACGTATGTGGGTCATCTGTTGTTTGATCTCCGCTTCCCCAAAGCGCACGTGCGGCAGATCTATGTTCCTAAGACCAGTCGCAGTCGAAACATCGGTCGGATGCTGCTCGATGCCTTGAAGAACATGTCGACGGAGGCACAGTTCATTTCGATTCATGCCCGGGTCGCTGAAGACCTCAAAGACGCCAACTTGTTCTGGGAAGCGCAGGGGTTCTACGCCCAACGAGTTGAACCAGGAGGGGCTAGTCGCAATCGCATGATCGTGGTTCGCGCCCATGAACTCGACACCCCTCAGCTCTTTGCGCCCAGCGGAATCAACGCCGTTGACCCACTCGGCCTAGATGCCTTGGAGGGTGGGGGCAAGCCGCTCTACCTTCTGGACTTGAATGTGCTTTTCGACCTCGGGCCTCGCCGGCCTCGGTACGAACTAGCCATGAGTGTCTTCAGGGCCGAGCGGATGCGGACATGTTCACTGGCGATTAGCAGCGAGATTGAGACGGAGCTGCGCCGCACCGCCCACGACGGAAAGACGGATCCGATGCTCTCGTTCGCAGGAACACTTGCGAAGTTCTCGACGCCACCCGACAACGAGTGGGGGCGCCTTTCGCCGATGCTTGCGGCAATCGTGTTTCCCCAGCGCCATGCGTCGGGCTCGCTGTCGGAGAATGACAAGTCTGACCTGCAACACCTCGCAACGGCTATTCACCACGGCCTGCCAGGGCTCATAACCAGCGATGGACGAATTCTTGAGCGGGCACCTGAGCTCAGAAGGCAGTTTGGAGTGGACGCAATTTCGCCTGAGCTGTTTCAGGTCGAGCCCGACCACACCGCGAGTCCTGTAGTGCACAAGGCCCATAGTGCGGACATCATCGAAGTGCAACCTGCATCGGCAAGCGATGCAACGGCCGTTCGGAGTCTGTTGACGAACCTTGGCCTCGACACTGCGACCCAGGTTAACGAATGGGCCGCGACTGAGGCCGGCAATTCGGCGTGCTTGCGCCACGTGGCGCGATGCAATGGTGTCGTCGCTGGCTACTTAGTAATGCCGACGAGCGTTCGAGGACAGGAGATTCGAGCTTTTGCGGCGGTTGCCGAGGACCAGAGAGACGCATATGAGATTGCCCAAACCTTGCTCCGACACGTTCTGAGCATCGTAAAACCAGGGGATGTCGGCCGGGTGCGGTTGAGCTGTCCTCCGCGTCAAGCCACGCTTCGCGAAGTCGCGGCAACCTTCGGCTATGTGGCGTCCTCATCGACGTCGGACGACCTTCAGAAGATCGTCGCCAAAGGGCGTATGACAGAACGTAACTGGGATGTCGGACGCAAATCGTTGGCGGCAGTGAGCAAACTAGGTTTGCCAGAAACGCCCCCACTGTTCCGGCACGTCGATCAGCAAATTTCAGTGATTCGACCGGACGGGCAGAAAGTCTTGGTCCCGCTTTTCAAGTTGGAGTCCCTGCTGGCGCCGATGCTCATGTGCTTGCCAGGTAGAGAGGGTGTGATGGTCCCCCTGCGAAAGCAATTTGAGGAGCATCTCTTGGCGGACTCACCGCAGGACTCCTTCCTACCCCAAGGAAAGGCCCTGCTTGCACCGTTGCGCCACTACCTGAGCGACAAGAAGACACTTAAGAACTATTCGCGCGGTGATTTGATGTTCTTCTACGAGCCCGTGAAGAACGGAGGTTCCGGCGCTGTCATTGCGGTTGGTCGCGTACTACGTGCCTACCTTCGCGATGAGTCTGCCATGCAGGCCGACGACTTGGCGCCCTCGGTGCTGGATAGCACCCAGCTTTCCAGCATCGGGGTCGCGAAGACCAAGACCATCACGGTGTTCGACAATGTGTTGCGCCTGCCCAGGCCTGTACCGCTGCATGAGCTCAGGGCTTTGAACTGCGGCGAGGCCTACCAACTGATTACTTGCCAACGACTGTCTTCCGAGCAGGTTCAGGCGATCCTAGAAAAAGGCCTTTGATGCAACCGAACCAGCATGTGCTCATATCACTTGACGAGCGCCATGCAAACAACATCCTCGCTGGTACTAAGCAAGTGGAGCTAAGGCGCAGAACCATGCACGTTGAGCCAGGCTCAACGATTTGGTTCTACGTGAAGAAACCTGTAGGTGCAGTCGTTGGTTTCGCGACCGTGGGCACGATCTACTCGGCCGCGCCGAGCACCGTCTGGCGTAAATACAGCTCCGTCTCAGGCCTCGGCAAGTCCGAGTTCATGAGCTACTTTGACGGGGTGGCTGTGGCGTCGGCGATGGCGCTGTCTGGCGCCAAGAAATTGAAGAAGCCCATCACGCTTGAAGCCCTTCGGACAGCCATGCCGGGGTTCCATCCGCCGCAGTTCTACTGCCGACTTGAGGCCAATTCACCGGTCAGGCAGCGCCTTTTAGCAGTGACCGCCTAGGGTTGCCGCTATCTAGGAAAAGCTGGTCGATTCACATCCAGGCACAGGCGGTGAGGGGCGGCACCGTGTGCGTCTGATCCCCACAGGCAAAACTCCAACATGAATCTCTTCGTCATCAACACTGACCTCAAAGACGATGCGGTTGACGCCGAGCATCACTGGTTTGACAGGGGCATCGCCGTCACAAGCGGTGGTCAGCGATACCGCAACGGCCTGAAGCGCCCTCGCGAAGGCGACCTGCTGGCGCTATACGTCAATGGGCGTGGCATTGCGGCGGTTGGGCGCGCAGTCGATGACGTCGTTGTGGAGGTTCACGGGGATGACCTCGTCAATCCGAAGGAGTCGGAGGAGTACCACCGCGCCGTGGTCTGGCAGTACGACCTAAGGGAGGCGCCCATCACCATTCCCGCCCTTCGAGACCTCCGCATATTCGGACAGAACGCCGTCAGCCAGGTCAAGTTGAGCAGTGCGTACCAGGGGTTCCTTCAGCTCCTAGCTGGCCGGGCGGCCAAGCCACAGTCGGATCGAACGGAATTGAGGCGCTCGGCCGCCCTGGTCCAAAGGACCGGCCCGCTGAAGCGCCCAGCGGGGGCGCGGAAGCCGTTGCAGCGGCCGGCTCCTTGCATGGTCTTCGACCGCGATCCAGCCGTTAAGGCCTGGACACTTCGGCGCTCGAAGGGACTATGCGAGTGCTGCCGCCAGAAAGCGCCCTTCACAGACAAGGACGGGTTGCCGTACCTTGAGTCTCATCACATCGTGCACCTAGCCAACGGCGGCCCCGATACCCCTGACAACGCCGCGTCAGTTTGCCCGAACTGCCATAGGGAGCTTCACCACGCGGGCGAGGCTCGCCGGCGGGAGTTGACGGACAAGCTGCGCCGTCACGTTCTTGAGACGGAAGAGGCATCTGGTGGGGTACTGGCCTAGCGTTGGGCGACCGGGGGCTGTAGAGGGATTGTCCAGTCGCTCAAAGTGCTTCCGACGGCGTTCGCGAGGCCAGAATTTCTGCCGTGCGCAGACTCCCGACGCCGCTCCTCAAGAGTGCCCATTTCGTTAGCGACCGGCTCCTTACGCTGCGAAGCTGGCCCTTCCGGCGTTCCAGGACCATTAGCTGAGTGCCTCGCAGCTCGTCCTTGTAGCCACGAGCCTACAAGGTTTGACAGCTACATCAGTTCGAAAGGAGAAAGAACGCCGCAGAGCCTGCCCTGCTTTTCTTCGACAAGCCAAAGCCGCGTTTCCTTTCCCAGGTCATCCGCGAGGAGCTTTTGGACCTCATCCGTGGGTCCAACAACGGTAGCCTCCAGCAAGTCGAGCTCTTGGGCAGCTTCATCAATCGTGCGCGCGAGCGCCCCCGCCCAGTCCTTGCTGGCCAGCATGTACCTGGCGAGACCGTTCTCAGAAAGCAGCTTCCACCCATCCTTGAAGACAGGCAGAAACGAGAAGGAGTGCGTGAGCATCAGCTGCCGTGCGTACGCGACCGGCTGCCAAACTTCCAGCACGACGGGTGACTTAACCATGAAGTCCTTGACGGCCTGGCGAGGGAGTTGCTGTTCTTTCATGAGTGCCTCTTCTAGGCCGATACAGAGTTCGATGGCTGCTGCCGTCGCATGCCGTGCGAAAACACCGGTATGCATCGCGTCGTTCCTCGCTTTTTTAACCACCGCAAAAAGCGCCGAGAAGGTGCTGAAACGTCCGGGATGCGTCTCTGATAGTCGAGAAAGTACGACTGACGCATTGGCCAATTCAGCAAGCGCTTGCTCGTACTGGCCCAGGTTTTTCTTGCGACCAAAAAGCCGTAGGCCTAGTGCCTCGAGCGCAAAGCAGATCGCATCAAAGCCCTCGGCATCTGCCAGCGCAGCGTAACGGCCGGCACGCAGCGCATCGCGATGGTAGAGGCGCTCGTGCCATTGAAGCGTGGGAACATTCATCCGCGCGTTTGAAGGCCCTGCCGCAGGCCTTGATTTATTGACGATCAGTCAGTGTCGCAGATATAGGTAATACCTTTGAGCCATTCTCGATTGCATTGCCTCGTAGAGTGGCCCGTCGGGCCATCGCCCTGTAGCCGTAGGGAACGACTGCTTGATGCTGGACAGGGCGAGCACGCGTGCGCGCGGCCACTGGCCGCAAACGCTGCACAGTCGACATCCACTCGTCAAAGGCGAAAAGCGGCAATCGGACTAAATCCCTCGTATTACTCGAGACCTCTCCCCGCATGAATCCCATTTCAACGCACGCGCAAATGCTCCGCCAGGTGGCCCAACAAGCTATCCACCTTGGGCAGCAGCCGCTTGCTGCGCGGCCACACGATGTGCAGCGGTAATCCCTCCAGATCGTAGTCCGGCAGGATCGGCACCAACTGCCCTGCACGCAGCGCTTCCCCCGCCAGCCAAGTCGCCAACTGCGCGACCCCCAGGCCCGCCACCACGGCGTTGAGCTGTGCCTCTCCGTCGCCCACGACGATGCGGCTGTCCACCGCGCGCCGCTCGGTCGGGCTGGCTCCCTGGGAAATGAGCCAGGGGCTTGCCGTGCCGTCCGCCCGGCCGTAGGTGATCGCGTCGTGCGAGGACAGCAGGTCTTCCAGCGTGGCGGGCACGCCCTTGCGCTCCAGATAGGCGGGTGAGGCGCAGAAGATCAGGCGCTCCTTGCCGAGGAACCGGTGCCCCAGGTTGGCGGGCCAGGTGTCGGCGCCGCCGATGCGCACGGCGACGTCGATGCCGTCATCCACCACGTCCACGAAGCGGTCGGTGAACGAGACGTGCAATTGCACCGCGGGGTGATCCGCCGCAAAGGCCATAAGCCAGGCCATGACCTGGCGGCGGCCGAAGGTGGCGGGCACGTCCACGCGCAGGCGGCCGGACGGCTCGGCGGTGTCGGATGCCAGCACGCGTTCGGCCGATTCGATGTCTTCCAGCACGCGCAGGCAGACCCGGTGGAAGGCGGTGCCGGCGTCGGTCAACTGCAGCTTGCGGGTGGTGCGCTCGAACAGCCGGGTGCTCAGCCGCGCTTCCAGCCGTGCGATGGATTTTCCGACGGCGGAACCGGTGAGGTTCAGCCGGTCTGCCGCGGCCGCGAAGCTGCCGGCAGCGGCGACGGCGACAAACACGTCGATGCCTTTGAGGCGTTCCGAGCTGTTCACGATGGTGGGGCCCTCCAGGGGTCGATTGCAGAATTTTTCTCCATTGAATCAGGAAAAAGCATCCAACAGAAGAAACCCTGGATTGAATAAGCTGGCGGATCAGCCAGAAGAAGGCTTTGCCCATCCCCATTTCCCATTCCCCATCCCCATCCGTATGCCCACGCTCGCCACAGAACCCCTCACCACTGAACCCACCGGCACGAAAGCCGGGGCATCGTCCATCGTCGTGCTGGCGGTGTCCGCGTTCGTGATCGTGACCACCGAATTCCTGATGGTGGGGTTGCTGCCGGCATTGGCCCGGGAGCTGGGTGTGTCCGTTTCCACGGCCGGCCAGTTGGTGACGCTCTTTGCCGTGGTGGTGATGCTGTGCGGGCCGGTGCTGACGGCGTGGCTGGGCCACATCGAGCGCAAGCGCCTGTTCGTGGCGGTGCTGGTGCTTTTTGCCGTGTCGAATGCCGTCGCGGCGATGGCGCCCAATCTCTGGGTACTGGCGCTGGCGCGCATCGTGCCGGCCCTGGCCTTGCCCGTGTTCTGGGGCACGGCGAGCGAAACCGCCGCGCAACTGGCCGGGCCGCAGCGGGCGGGGAGGGCGGTGTCGACAGTCTACCTGGGCATCTCGGGCGCCATGCTGTTCGGCATTCCGCTGGGCACCCTGGCCGGCGATGCGGTGGGGTGGCGCGCTGCCTTCTGGATCCTGGCGGCCCTGTCGCTGGCGGTGGCCGCGCTGCTGCAGATGGCCATGCCCCGCATGAAAGCCGGCCAGCGCGTGGGCTTGGCGGCGCAGGCACGCCTGCTGCGCCATCCGGCGTTCATCGCCAATGCGATGCTGTCCGTGGTGGTGTTCACCGCGATGTTCACCGGCTATACCTACCTGGCCGAGCTGCTGGAGCAGGTGGCGCAGGTGCCGTCATCGCAGGTGGGCTGGTGGCTGATGGGCTTTGGCGCGGTGGGTTTGATCGGCAACTGGCTGGGCGGCCTGTGGGTGGATCGCAGGCCCCTGGCGACGACGGCCGAGTTCAGCGCGATGCTGGCGGTGGGCATGGTGGCGGTCGTGTGGTTGGCGCGGCAACCCATTGGGTTGGTCGTCGCGCTGGCGGTCTGGGGCGTGGCCAACACGGCGCTCTATCCGATCTGCCAATTGCGGGTGATGAAGTCGGCGCCGGATGCGCAGGCGCTGGCCGGGACGGTCAACGTGTCGGCGGCCAATGGCGGGATCGCGCTGGGCGCCATGCTGGGGGGCGCCAGCATTTCGCTCTGGGGTGTGGGCAGCGTGGCGCTGGCTGGCGCGGTGGTGGCCCTGGTGGCAGTGGCGGCGTGCCCGTGGGTGGCACGGTGGGCCCGCAAGGGACAGGCCTAGCCGCTGGAGCCCAAGGCCAAGCCTGCCCGCGCGGACGGACAGGCAGGGGCCGATGGGCCAGGAAAGCGGATCAGGCCGCCCGCCCGCTCGGTCGTTTCTCGATCCAGGTCAAATCGGTGCCCAGCGCATGTTTCACTAGGGCATTGTGCTATCAAAAATATAGCTTTTGGCCGCCGTCAGCGCAAACCGGTTCCCGCGCCCACGTCGTTCTTGCGTTCGATCAGCTCGATCTTGTAGCCATCGGGGTCGGTGACGAATGCGATCACCGTCGTGCCGCCCTTGACCGGGCCCGCCTCGCGCGTGACGTTGCCGCCGGCGGCCTTGATCTTTTCGCAGGCCGCATAGGCGTCCGGCACGCCCAGGGCGATGTGGCCGTAGGCCGTGCCCAGGTCGTAGCTTTCGGTGCCCCAGTTGTAGGTCAGCTCGATCTCGGCCTGGCCGGGGTTGCCGCCGTCGAAGCCCAGAAAGGCCAGCGAGTATTTGTACTCGGGGTTCTCGGACTGGCGCAGCAGTTGCATGCCCAGGACGTTGGTGTAGAAATCAATCGAGCGCTGGAGGTTGCCAACGCGCAGCATCGTGTGGAGGAATCTCATGCCCGCGATTGTGCCGGCATCTCGAAGACCAGGCACGTCGTCGTGGCGTGGGCGTAGAGCGTGCCGTCCGGTCCCACCAGCCGGGCGTCGGCGGTGGCCAGCTGGCGGCCGCAATGGATCACGCGGCCTTCGGCGCGCACGCGCGGCACCTTGGGCGTGAGGGCCTTGACGATGTTCACGCTCAGCTCGGCCGTGGTGTAGCCGCGCCCCACCGGCATGCGCGTGTGCACGGCGCAGCCCAGGGCGGAGTCGAGCAGGGTGGCGAACCAGCCGCCATGCACCGTGCCCATGGGGTTGAGGTGGGCCGTGCCTGGCGTGCCCTGGAAGATGGCCGCGCCGTCGCCCACTTCGATGAGCAAAAAGTCCAGCGTCTGCGCGATGGGCGGGTAGGGCAGTTGGCCGGCCAGCATGGACTGCATGACCTCCAGCCCGGTCTTGCCGGCGATCTGCGCCGGCGTGGCAACGCCGGCACCTGGGCCCGCGTTCATTCGCTCCATCACGGCCTGTTCCTGCGCAAGCCTCTGCGCCAGCGTGTCTTCTTTCGCCATCGGCATCTCCTTTGATTGCACCTGCAATTGTTGTAGATACAATAATATGCCATGGATGCACCCCAGAAACCCCGAGGCTGTACGAACCTCAAACTGCGCCAGGTCACCCGCCTGGTCACGCAGCACTACGACACCGAGGTCGGCAAGACCGGGCTGAAGACCACGCAGTATTCGCTGCTCTCGCACATCCAGAACCTGGGCCCCGTGCGGCCGGGCGATCTGGCGCGTGCCATGCGCATGGACGCGTCCACGCTCACCCGCAACCTCCGGCCGCTTCAGGACGCGGGCTGGGTGGAGGTGGCGGCGGGAGACAACGCCCGCAGCCGCAGCGTGCAGCTCACCGAATCGGGCCGCGCCAAGCGCCAGGAGGCGCAGCGCCATTGGCGCATTGCGCAAGAGGCGCTGAACGAGCGCTTGGGCGTGGCGCACGTGGCGGCCCTGCACGCGCTGCTCGACGAAACAGTGCGCTTGCTGGATGTCGGCGCGGCTGCTGGCATGCAGCCCTGATCGGTTTCGACCGAACGGCATCCCCGCTATCACCCCATACCTTCTTCACCCAAAGGCCCGCCCATGCTGTCCCACTCCGCCGCACGCTGGCTGCAGCGCCATGGCATCCACTACGGCTGGCTGGTGGCCGGCATCACCTTCCTGACCATGCTGACGATGTCGGCGGCGCTGGGCCTGCCGGGCGCGATGCTGCAGCCGCTGTCCAGGGAGTTCGGCTGGACGACGGACCAGATCTCCACCGCGCTGGCATTGCGTTTTGCGCTGTTCGGGCTGATGGGGCCGTTCGCCGCCGTGCTGATGGAGCGCTGGGGCCTGCGGGCGGTGATGTGCCTGGGCCTCGCCCTGGTGGGCACCGGCATGGCGCTGGTCACGCTGGCCAGCCAGCTGTGGCAATTGTTCGTTCTGTGGAGCCTGCTGCTGGGCCTGGGCACCGGCCTGACGGCGCTGGTTCTGGGCGCGGTGGTGGCCAACCGCTGGTTCGTCGCACGGCGCGGTTTGGTCGTCGGGCTGCTGACGGCCAGCGCAGCGACGGGGCAACTGGCGTTCCTGCCCTTCGCGGCCTGGATGATCGAACACTGGGGTTGGCGCTCCGCCATCGCGCCGATCTTCATCGCCTGCGCGGCAGTGGGCATGATGGCGCTGGCCTTCGTGCGCAACCGCCCGTCGGACCTGGGCCTGGCAGCCTATGGCGACACGGCGCCGGCCGCGGCGACGCCCCCGCCACCGGCCATGGCGATGAACTTCGCCACGCCATTCAAGGCATTGGCCGAGGCATCGCGCAGCGGCACGTTCTGGATTCTGTTTGCCACCTTCTTCATCTGCGGTTTGTCCACCAACGGGCTGCTGCAGACCCACTTCATTTCGCTGTGCGCGGACAACGGCATGGGCGCCGTGCCCGCCGCGTCGGTGCTGGCGATGATGGGCGCGTTCGATTTCGTGGGCACGGTCCTGTCGGGCTGGCTGTCCGACCGGTACGACAACCGCAAGCTGCTGTTCTGGTACTACGGCTTGCGTGGCCTGTCGCTGTTCTGGCTGCCGCATTCCGAGTTCACGTTCTACGGACTGGGCCTGTTCGCCATGTTCTACGGGCTGGACTGGATCGCCACCGTGCCGCCCACCGTCAAGCTAGCCGGCGCCACGTTCGGTCCACAAAAGGTCGGACTTGTCTTCGGGTGGATTTTCGCAGCCCACCAGATCGGCGCGGCCGTGGCCGCCTGGGGCGCAGGCCTCACGCGCACGCTGCTGCTGACCTACACCCCGGCGCTCTACGCGGCGGGTGCGGCCTGCCTGCTGGCGGCCGGCCTGGTGCTGCTGATCCAGCGGCCGGCCCGGCCCGCAAAAGCCGTGGCACAGCCCGCCTGACCGGAGTCGCCATGTCTTCCACCGCAACATCCGCGCCTGCACTGGCCTCGGCTTCTTCGGCGTCAGAGCCGCCCCCGCTGGATCCCCGCACCCGCCGCATGCTGGAGGCGCCGCTGGCGCCCTTGCTGTTGCGCATGGCGGCGCCAAACGTACTGATCATGGTGGCGCAGGCTTCGGCGGGCCTCATCGAAACGTGGTTCATCGGCCGACTCGGTACTGATGCGCTGGCTGGCATGGCGCTGGTCTTTCCCATCGTCATGTTGATGCAGATGACGTCTGCCGGAGCCATGGGCGGTGCCATCGCGTCCGCCATCGCCCGCGCTTTGGGCCGCCGCGACCTTGCGCAGGCTCAATCGCTGGCGTGGGCCGGGCTGGTGATTGCCATCGCCTTCGGCTTTTTGTTCACGGTGGGGCTGTGGTGGGGCGGGGCGGCGCTTTACCGTTCGATGGGCGGGGAGGGCGCGTCGCTGGAGGCAGCGCTCGCCTATTCGCACACAGTGTTTGCCGGCGCGGTGCTGGTGTGGCTGTTCAACGCATTGTCGGCGGTGGTGCGCGGAACGGGAAACATGGCGCTGCCAGCCAAAATCACAACCGCCGGCACGGTGCTGCTCGTGCCGCTGTCGCCAGTACTGATCTTCGGCTGGGGGCCGATTCCCGGCCTGGGCATTGCCGGGGGCGCGCTGGCGCTGGTGTTGTATTACCTGGGCGGAACGCTGGCGCTGTGCGCGTATCTGCGTTCGCGTCACAGCTTGCTGCGGCTGTCTCGCCAAGGGCTTCAATGGCGCGGCGCCTTGTTCGGCAGCATCTTGCGGGTTGGGCTTGCAGGCGCCGTATCGACGCTTGCCACCAATCTCACCATTGGCATCGCCACGGGACTGGTCGGGCATTTCGGGCCGGCCGCCATTGCAGGCTATGGCACGGCATCGCGGCTGGAATACATCCTCGTCCCCTTGGTGTTCGGACTGGGGGCGCCACTGGTCACGCTGGTTGGCACATGCCTGGGCGCTGGCGACCGCGCCCGCGCGCTGCGCGCGACCTGGATCGGCGCAGCCGTCGCGTTTGCACTGACCGAGGGCATCGGCGTGACCGCCGCGCTGTTTCCCCATGCGTGGCTTGGCCTGTTCGGTTCCGATCCCGCGATGCTGGAAGCCGGCGCCCAATATTTGCGGATCGTAGGACCGGTCTACGGCTTTTTCGGACTGGGACTGGCGCTGTACTTTGCGTCACAAGGCGCCGGGCGGCTGGCTTGGCCGGTGGGCGGAAACGTTGCGCGGTTGATGGTCGCTGGCATCGGCGGCTGGTGGGCGATGGAATCCGGCGGAACGCTGATCCAAGTGTTCATGGCCCAGGCGGTAGCGCTGGTGGTGTATGGGTCGATGAATGCAATGGCCATCGCGGGCGGCGCCTGGTTCGGCCGCGTGGGTTGGCCCAAGCTACATATGGCGGCCAAGACAGGATCGTCAGGCTGACGCGAGACAGGAATGGGTCGATGCAAACTCTCAGCACTGATCCATCACTAGATACGAAATGTAAACCGCCGACTGCTCAATCCTGGGAGTTGGCACCTCGCCGGCCCATGCGTCATCGGCACTCTGTGCTATCAACCCGATAGCAATTGCCACTGCAAAAACTGCAGCCACGGCACCCTGGGCGGCCATCTGCAGCCGCTCCGCGATCTGCTCCCACATGCTCCGCGCCTGGGCGGTTTTGCTGCGCTGGGCCTGCATGGCGGCGGCCAGAACAAGGGGGTCCAGGCCGGCCGCCTCGGCCAAGATTGCGCACATTGTTTCGTCCGGATGGGATCGGCCCTTGCGCCAGCCGCTGACGTTCTGCGGGCTCAGTCCGAAGGCTTTGCAGACCGCGTAATCGGATTTCAGGCCGTGCTGTTCCTTGATGCGGTCAAGCACGGATTCGAAGGTCAAATTTTCCATAACAGTTCCCCTTAAGCGCGTCAATGTAGTGCGGCATCTTAGGAGCCACAAGTTCGAGGGTCGTTGATATTCGTAGACCCTACGAATACATTCGCTTCGCCGGGTGGGAATCGTCTGAGGTTTCCAGTTCCCCTCCTTAGGTTGATTGCGCAACCCACCCGGCTCCTTGCCTCCTTAGGCAGGGGTCCTAAGGGGGCGGGATCAAAGGGGAAATCATGAATGGGTTACTTACTCGCGACCTGCTGCTGATCGGTGGCAACCATGTTTGAAAGCATCCACCTGAGCGCCGATGTGCGCGTGTCCGTTGCTGTCTCAGAAATGTTTCCTGGAGAGGTTGCTGTTGTGGTGACCAAGGGTTGGCTGTCGTCGGAAGTGCTGGTCGATCCCACGGTCTGCGAAGCCCTGGCCGTGGCCCTCAAGGCCGCCGCCTTAGAAGCTCGGGGTCGGACATGAGGTACGCGGTCGTTGCCATGCCCGGCGGCTATGCCGTGGCCTACCCGCACGTAACCCTCGGACTGGTCTCCGTGTGGGAGGGTGCAACCCGCTCGGCGGCCCAGGGAGAGGCGGATCGCCTGGAGCGGCTGTATCAGGCCCAACTGGCCGCCCAGGCCCTCAGCGTGGCCCGCATGCGCGAACACGCCATGCGCCCCAAGCGCCCCGTGCGCTGGTTCCCTGACGACGCATTCGCATGAGCGCGCAGTATTGGCTGAGCTACGGCGGGGGCGTCAATTCGACCGCGCTCGCCGTGCTGCTGGCGCGGGGCGCGCTGCCGCAGTACGCGGGCTGGCGCGTTGTCTTCTCCGACACCGGGGACGAACGGCCGGAAACCTATGACTACATCGAACGGCACTTCGGCCCCTGGCTGGCTTCTGTCGGCAAGGTGCTGGAGGTCGTGAAGCCGAAGGAAACCGTGTTGGAGCGCTGGGAGCGGCTGCGGGTCACGGGAAGCCGGACGCTGCGGGGCTGCACGGTCGAGGGGAAGATCAACCCGATTAAGCGCTACGTCGAGGCGCAGGGCGGCGGCGTGCAGTTGATCGGGGTAGACGCTGGGGAGGCGCATCGAATGCCAGGGCGTGTTCGGCCCCTTGTGGATTTGGATGTGGACCGGGAGGGGTGCGAGTCGATCATCAAGGCGGAGGGGTTGCCTTCGCCGGGTAAGTCCGGGTGCTGGCATTGCCCGTTTGCGCGTGTGCAGGAGGTGGTTGATTTGGCGCGGTTGCGCCCGGAGAAGTTCGCGCGAATCAAGCGGCTGGAAAAGGTGGCTACCGAAACGCACGGGCCGCAGCCGGACGGCGGGCCTAGAACCCAGTGGGGAGACAGGCCGGCTGAGTATTGGGAGCAGCGGGCGCGGCAGGGCGATCTGCTGGATGAGTTTCGCGCGGTAGAAATGCCGTGCGGCTGTTTCGACGGTGCCGAATGACCTCGGGCCGCGCCTCCCGGAACTACTACGGTTCCGTGGAAATGACTCAGCGGATCATCCGCATCAACACCCAGGTGGCCCGCTGGCCGAACTCCTGGCGGGACCGCCTGAGGGAGCGCCTGGGGCGCATGTCCACGTGGCCGGTCATGGAGCGCTGGGCGGAGATGGTGGGGCGCCTGACGGAAGCTGAGAGGGGCGGCCTAAGGCCGGACGCCTCAGACAGCGAAGTTTGCGCGCAGGCCGACATTACCGCCCGTGACTTCCATAGGCGGCTTGGGCTGGTGGCCGCCGTGGTGCGTGGCCGCGAGCGGGCGGTGAACGTGGCCCTGAGGCTGCAGGCCTTTGCGGCGCGCCACCTGCTGGCGGCCCGTGGCCTGCTGGACCTGTGGGTGTGGCGCAAGCCGGCCCAGCGCGCGGCGGCGGTGGCCCGCATGTGCTGCCCGATGTTCTGGCGGCGCGCCTACCGAAAGCTCCTGTGTCGGACCCGTGAAACCGTGGCTGTCAGCATAGGCATGGTGCGCAAGGGCATGGGCCTGTACTGCTCGGATGATGCATTGCGCAGCAGCCGGGCGCAGGATGCGCGGTGCGCTGCGGTGCTGGAAAGCGTTGTGGCCGTGAACGACCACATGCAGGCGTACAAGCTGGCCGAACTGGCCGCCACGGGCGTATCGAATCAGGCCATCCGCCGGCAGGAACTGCTGACCCGGATTGCCGGCTTCGAACTGATCGCCAAAGACCTTGGGCACTGGGCCTGCATGGTCACCGTGACGTGCGCCAGCCGGTTCCACGCGGCCACCACGCGCAAGGATGGCCGGGTGGTGGACAACCCGCGGTATGAGGAATTGAGCCCGCGCGATGGTCAGCAGAACCTATCGCTCAAATGGTCGCGCTGCCGCGCCGCGGCGGCCCGCCTGGGCCTGGAGTGGTACGGCTTTCGGATCGCTGAGCCGCAGCACGATGGCACGCCCCACTGGCACGTCCTGTTGTTCATGCCGCGGCGCACGGATGGTGTCGATGCCTTCGTGGTTCTGCAGGAGCTGGTGCGGCGCTACTTTCTGGACTGCGATGAGCCGCACGAACCGGGCGCGCAAAAGCACCGGGTGGACTTCGAGCTGATCGATTGGGCCAAGGGCTCGGCGGTCGGCTACGTCATCAAATACATCAGCAAAAACATCGACGGTCACGGGGTGGACTACGACCTGTACGGCGAACCTGCCATTGCCAGCAGTCAGCGCGTGCGGGCCTGGGCCAAGCAGTGGCGCATCCGGCAGTTTCAGCAGGTCGGCGGCCCGCCCGTGGGTGTGTGGCGCGAGTTGCGCCGCGTGCATCCCGACAAGGTGCCGGACAGCGCGCCGGCCCCGCTGCGCGAGGCCATTAGCGCGATGAACGTCGCCAAGGTCGAGCCCGGAGTGCAGTCCCTGGCCTGGAAGAAATATGCACTCGCGCAGGGCGGTGTGAACACCTGTCGAAAGGCCTTGCGCATCAAGCTGATCAAGGAAGTGCAGGGCGGAAAAACCAGGTACGGCGAAGCTCGCCCGGACCGCCCCGTGGGCGTGTGGTCGGAGGGTGTCGAGTGCTTCCGCAACCACATCCACGTCATGAACCCTGCGGCCCCGGACTTCCAGCGCCGCGTACTGATGCAGGTGGAGTCGGAGCGTGCTGAGTGGCTCATGGGCGGGCGCGGCAAGGCCGAGGCGCTGGCTGTGGCTGCAGTGGTTTTCCAGCGCAGCGGCGCAGCCGCGAGCACTCGGATTCATGTCAATAACTGTACGCGGGTGGCGATGACGCCCCCGCCGTCTGACTTCGCGCCGCGATATCGCCGCATCGAAAAGATGCGCGTGTTTCGACGGTTTGAAGCCGCGCCGGGCCGGCCGCCCGGAAATCAAAAGGAGTGAGTCATGTTTGGTGTTTGGACTGCAGTGCAGGTGAAGAATGAAGCGAACCCCCGGTTAGGCCAGGCGGGGGTGGTGTTTGCCACGCATCCGGATCATCCGGAGGAAGTGGCCGTGAAATTCGATCAGGACTTTGCCGTGGTGCTGGTCCCCATCGCTGACCTGCGGGCGCTGTAAGCCATGGCCCGCATCGGCGAAATCAAGTGCTGCAACCCGGCATGCGCGTGCGCCGATGCGGCGGTGCATCGCACGGCGGGCGGCAGGCTCTCCGCGCGCTGCCACAAGTGCGGCACGGAGCGCTGGGCGCCCCTGGGCACCAAGGCGCATCGCGACATGCTCGCGCAGACCACGCTGGACGAACAGGGCTCGCCAGAGCCTGATGAACCGCCCGCGCCGGCCCCCGCGCCAGCTGCGGACCCGAAACCGAAACCAATCAAACGCGCGCCGGTACCGTTCGCGCTGGGGAATCTCTGATGGCTGAAAAAACCGATGAATTGAGCGCGCTGGCCGGGCAGGCTGCAGGCCTGGAAACCGCGCAGGAACAGGCCGCCGAAGGGCAGGGCGGGGCGCCCGCGGCGCCCGTGCAGACGAACGCGAAAATCCTGGCCGGCGCGTTCCATTTGGGCCGCGAGGTGAGTTGCGCGGTCCTGGGTCTGCAGTCGCCGCGCATGGTGCTGGATGACCCGACCCTCCAGCAGCTGGGCGACGTGTGGGGCGCGGTGGCCGACAAACGCGGATGGGACATTTCCGCGATCCTGGGCGACTACGCAGCCGAAGTGGCCGCCGTCATGCTGTCGATCACGGTCGGCGTGAAGTTGATGAAAGCGGCCGGCGCGGAACTGGATGCGCGCGAGCGCAAGCCAGAACCGGCGCCCTCGCCGGACGCGAATGTCGGGTAAGGCCCTGACCATGGCCGCGTTCGGTGCGCGCGGCACGGGCAAAACGGCATGGGTAAAGCAGGAAATCGCGCGCCAGAAACCGGCCCGGCTGATGGTGTGGGACTTCAAGCACGATCCATCGCTGGTGGGCCTGGGTGAGCCGCATTCCAGCTTGCCGGGATTCATCGAAGCGCTGCACGCGAAGCGGTTTTCCCTGCGGTTTCTGGTGGACCACACGCGCGACGTGCACGCTCAATTTGAGTTGTTCTGCCAGGCGGCGTGGGTGGCCGGCGACGTGCTGGTTTTCGTGGATGAGTTGCCCGAGGTGACCAAGGCGAACAAGGCCCCGCCCGCGTGGCGCCGGTTGGTAAACGTGGGGCGTGAGTATGCACACGGAGGAAAGGTCAAGAAGGTGGCGATCATCGGCGCGGGGCAGCGGCCGGCCGAGTGCGACAAGACCTTCATCGCCAATTGCGACGTGGTGCATTGCGGGCGCCTGGGGGACCACGGGGACGCGAAAAAGATCGCCGGATCGTGGGGCATCAATCCGCAGGAACTGGCCGCGCTGCCGGACCTGCACTGGATCGAAAAGCGGGCCGACAGCATCGAAATGACACGCGGTGTGCTGTCTTTTCGCAACGCGGCGAAGGCCGCAAAACCGAAGCCTTAGGCGCTGCGCCTGAGGCGCTCAATTTTGCGAATGGTGCGTGCTGGGGTGTGATCGGGCCTGTCTCGATCAACCCCATTTTCTTTTCACGGAAATATCAGCATGGCTACCATGACTTCCTCGCAAATGACCAAGCTCGCGGTGGCCCTCGCTGCCTGCTTCGCCGCCTATAAATTCGTGCCGCACCCGGCCGCCAAGGCCATGGCCCTGGGCGTGGCCGGCGTCATCGTCGGCAAGCAACTGCCCTACGTCAGCGACGCGCTGTAAGCAGGGGGCCCCGGCATGAACAAGCAAATGGTCATGGACCCGTTTCAAAACGTGGTCGCAAGCGGTGTCGCCATCGGCGACATGAACAAGTTCCTGGGCACGGTGCTCGAAAAAATCACCCTCACGCTCGGCGGCACGTTCACGAAGTCGATGATTTCGAAGATCGAATTGAAGGCCAATGGCAAGGTCATTTTCGAGACGGACGGCGCGAAGCTGGACGCCTCGAATCTGTACCTGGGCGCCACGGCCGATGCAACGGTGCTCAAGATCGATTTCATGGACCGCAAGGCCATTTCCGCCAACGCGCGGCAGGCCGGCGCGATCGATCTGTCGGTCGGCTCGGGCATCACCACGCTGCGCCTGGAGGTCACCATTGCCGGCGCTACCTCGCCCACGCTGGTGGGCTTCTGCGACGTGTCGCCGCCCACCAACGACCCGGCCGAGCAGGGCATTCGCGGCCTGATCGCGCGCCGTCATCGTGCGTCCTACGTGGTGGGCGCGGCCGGCATGTTCGCGCTGCCGATTCCCCACGTGGACCCCGCGGGCGGCGGCTCCAACTACCGGCGCATCTACTTCTACTCGTCCAACATGACCGCGCTCAAAACCGTGCGCGAAGGCGTCACGGAGCATGAGTTGACCAAGCTCCAGAACGAAGCCGCACAGAAGGACAATTTCCGCGTGCCGCAGGCCAACCTGATCGTGTTCGATCCGGTGCAGGATGGCCAATTGTCGGGCCGCACCTGGGACACGCGCCCCGCGGCCGGCGTGCGCTCGGCGCAGTACTACGCCACGTTCTCGGCCGGTGAAACCATCGTGATCGAGACCGAAGAACTGCTGCCCTACTCGGCGTACTGAACATGGCCGGCGAAGTCACGACCCTGGAGGCGCAGCAGGATGCGCTGCGCCCCATCCGCATGTTCGTCGGCGGGCTCACGGGCGTGCTGATGGGCTACGACCAGACGTATGCCGGCGCCGATGGGACCAGCTGGAACACGCCCTATCGATACCAGTCGGTGGGCCCCTATGGCGTGGCCGTTGAGGGCGCGCCCATCAGCACCACGCCGGGCGGCGGGCTGTACGTGTCGCCCATGCTGGTGATGCTGGGACTTGGCGCCGCTGCGGTCCTGTTCTGGAAGCGGTGATGGCGCTGCCCTTTTCGTTGCCTCCTCTGCAAATGAGTTCCTCGGCTACGGCCGGGCTGGACAACAGTGGCACCAACTACTCGGCGTCTGGCCGGGGGGATTGGGTGGTCAACCTGGGCGGGTCCGGCACGGCGTTGCAGGCCGCCACGGGCGGCATGAACTGGCTGCTGGTGGCCGCTGCGGTGGGGGCCACATGGCTGCTGATGCGCAAGTGATCCGGCGTGCCTGGGACGCCTCGCACGTCGAGGCGTTGATGCCATCCGTGCTGGCGAGTCCCTGGCCCCTGGAGGGGGCGCGCGACGTGCTGCAGGGCGCGCTGCTCTACGAATTCAGCCAAGGGCGCAGCCATGCGCTGCTGGCCGTGCGGCCTGTGCCGCTGGCGGGCGGCCTGCGCCTGGATGTGGTCGGGCTGGTGAGTGATGGCGAGCGGCTGCAGGGCGCGGCGATTGACGCCGCCGCCGTGCAGGTGGCGCGGTCCCTGGGGTGCCAGGCGCTCGCCATGTGCACCGTGTCGGCCCATGTGGAAAAGGTCTGTGCGCGCA
Organism: Acidovorax sp. SUPP2825; assembly: GCF_030158995.1. Lineage (NCBI taxonomy): Bacteria > Pseudomonadati > Pseudomonadota > Betaproteobacteria > Burkholderiales > Comamonadaceae > Acidovorax > Acidovorax sp. SUPP2825. Next base: position 88,504 of record NZ_BQXK01000018.1, read on the forward strand.
CCGGGTGGGAGCGCACGGGCGTGGTGATGCAAAAAAGGGTGGGTCATGTCCAGTAGCCGCAGCAGCAGCGCCGCCAACACGTGGCAGCAAGACAACCGCCGAGTGATCGGCGAAAACGGCGTGTCGGCCGAGGGCGGATCGACCGTCAACTACAACGTCAATTCGCTGGACCAGGACGTGGTGAATCGGGCGTTCGACTACGGCCGGGATACCTCGCGTGATGCCTTTGACTTCGGCCGCGATGCGCTCGATTTCGGGTCGGATGCCCTGGGCTTCGCCAGCGACTCGCAGGGCCGCGCCTACGGCTTGGCGGGCGGTGCGCTCGATACCGTCAACGATGCCCTGGCAAACAGCCTGGACTTCGGCAAATACGGCATCCGCGCCATGGCCGATGCAAACGCCGATGCGCTGGGATTTGCCAGCGACAACGCCAACCGCTACGCGACGATCAACGCCAACCTGTATGCGGATGCGCTCGCCTCCAACAGCGATGCGGTCAAGTCGGTGCTGACGCTGGGCGGGGGTCTGCTGAGCGACGGATTTTCGATGATCGGCGCCACAAACAATCTGGTGAAGGACGCCTACGCGGACGCGAAGGGGCGGGGCGCTCTCACTGACAAAATGATCATGGCCGCCATCGCCGCCATGGCAATCGTTGCCTTCATGGCGGTGCGCAAATGACGGTCAAGCCATCCAAGATTTACGACTTCGTGGTGCCGGCGAATGGCCCGTACCTGCTCATGGTCGCGGGCGACTATTTCAAAATCCTGGCCTCCACGGGGGCGCTCAACGTCAAAGCCGATTGGGGCGAGTTGAGCGGGCTGATTGCGGGCCAGGGCCTGGAGGGCAGCCCGTTTCAGCGGCTGTATTTCACGGACGTGTCCGGGGGCAGTAACACGGTGAAGCTCTTCATCGGCGACGAGAAATTCATCGACGGCATGAGCGGCACGGTCAACGTGGGGACGGGCTCGGTCTCGGTTTCGAGTGGAAATATCGCGGTCACGTCCACGGTCCAGCCACTGGCCGCGCTGGACAACCAGCAAAAGACCGTCACCAACGCCAGCACTCAGTTGCTCGCGGCCAAGGCCGGGCGCAAATACCTGCTGGTGCAAAACCGAGATGCTGCCGCAGCGGTGTATCTGGCCTTCGGTGTTGCGGCCACGGTCGCGGCCGGCGTGCGCATCGTGCCAGGCGGCTCGTTTGAATTGGTCGGCACGTGCACGGCACAGGCCATCTTTGCGATTGGCGACGTGGCGAGCCAGTCCAACGTTGTGACGGTGGAGGGCTGACGCATGCCAGTGACTGCAGGGACTGGCGGCGGCGTCCCGAACATGACGCTAAAGGCCTGGGCCTATGTGACCAGCGCGGGCGCGCTGGTGCGTGGGTTCAACGTGGCGTCGTCCAGCCGCGCGGGCCTCGGGGCCTATCAGGTCAATTTCTCGGCCGCAATGTCGACGGCCGAATATGTGGGCCGGGTCGTGGTGGTTTCGTCCGCGTCGAGCGCGATCATCGCCACCGTGGTGACCAATGGCACGGGCAGCTGCAAGGTGTTCCCAAGCAGCGGCGGCGGTGGTGGTGGTGGCGCGGACTCGGCGTTCTATGTCGAGATTTATGAATGATCCGGGACGTGATCGCGGTCGTGCTGGTGGTCTGCGGGGCCGTGTGGCTGGCCCAGCGGCGCGCGCCGGCCGCAAGCGGTGGCGGCACCATCTTTCTGCCGGACGGGTGGGCCGGTGATGCGGCCGGCGAGCCCGTCGAGCCCGACCAAGGCACTACCATTTTTGAGGATGTGATTGTGAGTCTGACCCCTTCCACCTACGCGCCGGCCGCTGTGACGCCGGACGTTGCATCCCGCAACCAAAAGGCCTTCCTCGACATGATCGCGTTCGCCGAGGGCACGGCCGGGCGCGGCGACGATGGCTACAACATCCTGTTTGGCGGGGCCGAGTTCGAAGGCTACGAGAGGCATCCGCGCGTGTATGTCGCCTTCGGCAACACCACCAGCAGCGCGGCCGGTCGGTACCAATTTCTCGCGCGCACCTGGGACGGCCTCGCGGCCAAGATGGGGCTGCAGGACTTCGGCCCGGCCAGCCAGGACGCGGGCGCGCTGGAGTTGATCCGCGAGCGCGGCGCCCTGGCCGATGTGCAGGCGGGCCGCACGGTCAAGGCTATCAACAAGGTGGCGAAGGTGTGGGCCAGCTTGCCGGGCGCGGGATATGGACAACCGGAGCGGCGCCTGTCGGTGCTGCTCAACGCATACGCCCGGGCGGGCGGGATTTCTGAGGTCACCACGGCATGAGCGCTGCAGCACCAAACCCCGGTTCCAATCTCCTGCTCCTGGCCGTCATCGGCATAGGGGCCTACTACTTCATGTCGCGGCGCGCCGTCGCGCAACCCGTGTACGCCAACCAGCAGGCGGCCAATGCCGCCAACAACGCCGCGCGGCTCAACCTGATCAACACGGGCGTGTCCACCATCGGCAAGATTTTCAGCGGCCTGAGCGGCGGGAATTCGGGCGGCTCGATACCGCTGCTGGGCACCTATGACGGCCGGTCGCAAACGCCCTGGGACGTGACGCCCGAAGGCCCCAGTGGGCCGCAGTACAACAACCCCAGCGCCTACGTGGCGCCGAGTGCGCGCGACGATGGCATTGCGGCCAACACGCCCTACGGTGACCCCTGGGCCTACTTCGGTTGAGCGCCATGGATCGAAAAACCATGATGGTGATCGCAGCGGCCGGCGCGGTGCTGGTCCTTCTGCGCATGCGCAGCCAGGCGGCGACTGTGCCAGCTGCAGGTGCGGCGGGGTCTGGCACCGGCAGTGCCGGCGTGCCGGCGTCGTGGACCAGCGCGCTCGCGGGCCTCATGTCGCCGCGGCCCAGCAGCAACAACACGAAGGCGCCGACCGTGGTGGATCACTCCACCGCGCCCGCGCCCGCGCCATCGCCCGCGCCGGCCGTGATCCAGATCGCACCGCCCGCGGCCCCGGCCCTGGATGGCGCGGCCTGGGGCGGCCAGTCGTACACGCCGGCCGCAGGCTTCAAGGTGACGGTCAACGGATCGGGCCTGATGACCTACGGCGACGGCAGCACGCACCAGATGACGCCCAGTGAGTTCCATGCCTGGAAGCTCCAGCAATGAGGATCGCGCCCGTGTCCGGTGATCTGCTCGTCAAGGTCGCGCTGATCGTGGGCGGTGCTGCCCTGGCCGTGTGGGCCGTGCGGCGCGCCACCACGGCGGCCGGCGCGGTGGCGGGGCAGGCGTGGGACACGGTGGCGCAGGCCGTCAATCCCTGGAGCCCGAACAACGTGGCATATCAGACGGCAAACCGCGTTGTGCAGTCGGTTCCGGGCTATGAGCAGGACACGCTGGGCACGTTCATTCATCGCATCCTGAATCCGGAAATGGATGACATCAATAGCAGCTACTACACGGGCACGCCTGGGTGGAGCACGGGCGGCGGGCGTTACAACAACCCCAGCGCGTACACGCCGCCTGAAACCATCGTGCCCGACTACTCGGGCGCGGGCGTCTGGGGCTGATGAGGGAACCATGAAGTACTTTTTGAACCGTCTGCGCGAGCCCTCCACCTGGGCCGCAATCTCCGCTCTGGGCGTGGTCTTCGGCCTGCCGCCCGGAACGATCGATCTGGCCGCCCAGGTGGCGGTGGGAATCACCGGCTTGGCCGGCATCGTGCTCAAGGACAAGGGCGATGCACCCAAGTGACGCGCTGCAGTGGCTCAACCTGCTGTTGATCCCCATGGCTGCGCACATCATCCGCACAGAAGGGCGAATCAACCGCATGGAGGCGCAGATCGAACTGATGCTGGAAAGGCTGCTGCCATGAAGCTGCCGGCATTCGTCCCGTCGCCGGCTGAGGTCGGCCGGGAAACCATCATCCTGATCTGCGGGGCCTTGCTGGCCGCGCTGATCATGTCCAACTGGCCTGCGGGCCGGTCCTACATCCGGGCGGCATGGGGCGAGCCCGGAACCCACTGAAAGGAAGCACCATGGCACGGAAAAAACGCACGCCGCCACGCGGCAAAAACGCGCGGACAGGCCGTAACTCGATTCCCAAAAAAGCGCCAGCAGCGCGGCCCGTGGCGCCCGGTCCTGGGAGCGCCAGTGGTAAACGGTGCGCTCTGACACGTTCAGATAGGCGGCCACCTCGGCCGGCGTGGGGTCGCCCAGAACGGGCAAAAGCTGGGACAGGGCGGGCAGTGCGCGGGGTGCGATTTGCTTCATGTCGGGGATGCCATGCGGTTGCTGATGCGTGCATTTGGCGTCATCCGGAGTAACGTCAAAGCGGCAAAAAGCATGGTCATTACGACTAGACACGATGTATATTCTCAAGCACCTCTTTTGAGGGCGATTAATAATCTGTAATGATTATTAATTGAGATTTAATTGATTTTTCGGATTCATCCGCTGAATCAGGTACATAACCTGATTCAGCGAGGATTCCATGCTCACACTCACCGTCGTCGCCACCAAGGGCGGCGTAGGCAAAACCACCCTCTCAGCCAACCTGGGAGGGCTGCTCGCCGATCTCGGCTACCGCGTCCTTCTGGTCGATGCGGACGTTCAGCCATCGCTCACCCGGTATTTCAAGTTGTCCCATGTGGCCGATAACGGCCTGACCAGCATGGTAATGGGCGGCATTTTGTCCGCCGACTGCGTGAGCCATATCGAATTGCCTCCGGAGGATTTTCCGGGAGACCATTCTCGCTTGAATGTGCAGGGTGGTTTCATGCACCTGGTCGCCTCCGATACACGTGACGGACGGCTGCAGGACTGGCTGTCCAACCGCCTGGATCGCCTCGTGCGCATCCGCATGTCACTCGCCAGCGCCGACGTGCAGCGCGACTATGACGTGGTGATCATCGACACGCAAGGCGCGGTGGGCCATCTGCAGGATGCTGCCGTCAACGCGGCCGACATCCTGATCGCCCCCGCCTCGCCCGACATCGTGTCAGCGCGCGAGTTCGTGGACGGCACGCTCAAACTGATGGAGCGCCTGGAGTCTTCGGTGAACATGGGGTTCACCGTTCCGGCCATGAAGGCCATCATCAACCGCGTGGAGCGCACCGTGGATTCGGACGCCATGTCGGGCCTCATCCGAAACCAGTTCCTGGAGATGCGCGGGCGGGTGTCCGTCCTCTCCACCACCGTGCCCAGCACGGTCGCCTACAAGAAAGCGGCGACGGCACAAGTGCCCGTGCACTGGATCGACCCCATCAAGGCGGGCGACGTGATGCACGCGCTGCTGTGGGAATTGATCCCCTCACTCGTCAACAAGTACGCCCCGAACCACCGGGGCGAGATCGTGCAGGCCATCCGGCCAGCACATGAGTCTCCGGCCGAGCCGGAGCCCAAGGAGGAAGCCGGCCCCGCCGGCAGCACGGCATCGGCGTGAGAAGGACGGTGGTGAAACCCCATGCCTTCGCACACCCCCGAAACGCTGACGGCGGCACAGCGGGCCGAACGCCTGCGCCTGAGCGGTCATGATGCCGGCCCCTCCACAACACAGGACGCCACCATGAGCACCGAAACCAAACCTGCCCCCACCGCCGCCAAAGCAGCAGCCAAGCCGGACAGGAACGAGAAATACCGCGAGCAGGCGAGGGCGGCGCTCGCGCTGCCGCCCTTGCGCAACGCCACCGAGGGCCTGGACCCGAGGTCCGACATGGACATGTCGTTCTCGCTGCTGTCCGTGGACGACGTGGAGCCCTACGAGCACAACCCGCGCACGCAGCCCAACCCGCTGTACGACGAGATCAAGGCGAGCATCCAGGCCGATGGCATCACCAATGCGATCACGGTAACGCGCAGGCCGGGCCAGGAGCGCTACACGACCTACGGCGGCGGCAACACGCGCCTGATGATCGCCAAGGAATTGTTCAAGGCCGGCGATCAGCGCTTCGCACGGCTGCACGTCATCGTCAAGGCCTGGGCAGGCCATGCCCGCACGATCGCCGCGCACCTGGCCGAGAACAAGATGCGCGGCGACATCTCGTTCTGGGAGAACGCGCAAGGCGTGAACACCTTCAAGGCCGAGTTGGAGAAGGAGCGTGGCAAGCCGTTGACGGCGAGTGAACTGAATGCAGAACTCAAGACGATGGGCCTGGGGTTCGGCCTGAAGGTGCTGCAGAACTTCGCTTTTGCAGTCGAATTCCTGGCACCGATCGGGCCTTGGCTTCGAGCCACGGAAGTCAACACGGTGATTCGGCCGTTGATGGGCGCGTTGCATCAGCTCGGCGACCGGCTCGGCCGGCGCGTAGACGTGCAGCAAGCGATTCAGGAGACGCTGCGCGGCCACGCTAGCATGATGGCGGCGCAGGCTGCAGCAAAGAGCGTGCAACAGCAACAAGCTGGCAGCGAGGAGAAGGTGACACCGCCCACGCTGGATGTGCCGTTGCTAGTGCAAGACCTGCATGAGACGGTGGCCGCATTGCTGAAGCTGGACGCACGTGCAGTCCCGGCGATGATCTCCGCCCTGGAGAGCGATGCCCGCATCTCGGCCGAGACGCTTCGGCAGGTCAAGGTCGCACCGCCTGCGGCCGCGCCGGCGCTGATGCCGACCCCGCACCAGCCGCCGCTGGCCGGCATGCTGGCGCCTGTTACTACCGCCCGTGCGCCGGCACCCATGGCTGCACCTGCCGCCAAGCCCCCCGTGCCGGCGTATGCCCCCGATCTGCCGGCACCGCTTCCCGATTCGTCCCTGCTGATGGCCGAATCCCCCAATGCCAACCTGCAGGGCCTGGTGCTGGAGCACCTGAGCAATCTCAACGACGTCGTGCCGTTGCACGACATCCTGTGCCACGCCCAAAGCATGCCCTTCGGCTACCTGGCCGATCTGCCCGAGCAGGATATCGCCCATGCCAGTGGCCAAGCCCTGCCCGAGGCGCAGGTGGTGTTGCGCGCCGCGCTCTGGAAGGTGCTTGCCGCCCTGTCGGGCCAGTACGACCGGCGCGTCACCGCAACGATCACCGACGTGAACGCATCGCGCTGGACGCAGGCCGTGGCCCGCGGTCCCCAGGGCTTCGAGGAAGCGTGCCTGGAGGCGGCGACCGTGCAGGTGCAGTCCCTCGATGGTCAGCCAGCCATCGCGCTGCCGGACCTCTACCAGGTCCTGGCCGCGCCCGACGTGGGCTTCTCGCTCACCCGGCTCATGGCCGTGATGGAGCGCATCCGGCTCAACCACCCCGAGCGATTCCTGCCCGGGTGGGAGCCGCTCTTTTGATGCACCCGGCCTGACACGCCAGGTCAGATCCACAAAACGCGGCACTGCAAGAAATCGAAGCAAAAGGAGAGGTCACATGCCCGCCACGTTCGTCCACAGCGACGGCACCGAATTCATCGCCGAGGGCCTCGCCCACGGCATCCCCATCGATCCCCGGATGCCCGAGGGGTTCGACGACACGCCCAACGATGCGCGTCCGCCCTCGCACGGCAAGTGGTGGTACTTGCCTTTCATCCGCACCGAGACCATCGAAGCGATGGATGCGTTCTACGCCCAGCGAACGGACGAATACGCCGCCGCGGGCCGGGAACACTGGCGCGAGAACCGCGCGAAGTGGCTCGACGCCTGGCCCTCGGGCACCCGTTACGACGTGCGGTGCCTGGATGGCGGCGCGTGGGACCGCTCCACGAATTGGGGATCGTTCCCCACGCTGGAGCAGGCCGTGGAGTGCGCCCTGAACCGGGGCGCGGCCATGAATCGCATCGCTTGTGCGATGCCGGATGCGGTCACCGCGGGAGGGACGCTCTGATGGCGGTCGAATTCTTTCTCATCGATGCGCCGCACACGGTGCCCGCCGAGCATGCGGCTTGGCAGGAAGCCCTGGCAAGGTGGCGCATCGCCGCTGATCGTGTCTTCCAGTGCGAGAGCTGGGACAACTCACGGTTCGAGCGCCTGAACCAGGTTGCCGTGGACGCCAAGCAAGAGGCCGATCGCCTGGAACAGGTCGCGCGCATGGCCTGGCGCAGTGCTCCTCAATCGAACGGGAGCCGCTGACCTATGTTGGCCATCACCAACCCCATGCTCAAGCGCATGCTGCTGGAGCACCTCGTGGAGCACATGGACCAGGGCGGCTTCGATGCCTTGTTGACCGCAGGCTTCACGCCCGAGTTCCTGGACAGTCTGCGCCACCGGCCCGCACGCGACCTGATCAACATCGCGCAGACCGAGCTGGACATCCGCGTCGCGCTGCCGCAGCGCGCGATCGCCGCCTGCCTGCAGCGCCTGGACTGGCAGCGCCGTGACGCGCATCTGCGCGAATACTTCATCCGCCACGGCGCCTCGCGCCAGATGGTCTGCCAGTTCTTCAAGTTGACGGCCGATGAATTCCGCGATCTGCGGGAACTGCTGGTACCCGATGGCGTGCCCAGCGGCCGGCCCTCGATGCCCAGCGAGCGGCTGCGCGACGAGATCCACCGGGTCTGGCACGAGATGGAGCGCTCGGGCGAGCACCCCACGCTGCGCGAGCGCATCTACGCGCTGCACCAGCGCTTTCCGGACCTGCGCATCCAGGCCCTGCACGCCACCGTGACCGAGTTCGATGAGGACGTAGCCACGGTCGGTGGATCGGTCGGTGCATCCAGCAGCAATTTCGGCTCTCTCTGAAAGGACATCTCCCATGGGCGCGAACAAAGTCACCCACCTCTCCAACCGGCATGAGCGGCGCGCGCGCCGGACGACCAGCGCGGCAGTGGATATGGCGATCGCGCCCACGGACCCCTCATCCATGGAACAGACATCCATGCAGGGCCTGACGCCCAGCCCGACCGCGGCCAACGATCTGCACGGTGCGCTGCTCGGCCAGGCGGTCCTGCTCGACTGGCTCGGGCAGGCACCCATCTCGTTTCACCGGGCCTACGTGGACATCGCAGGCGGCGTGGTGCCAGCGCTGTGGCTGTCCAGCGCCATGGCGCGTATGGTCCATGCGCCTCGGGAGAGCTTCCAGGGCGACAACTTCGTGTTCGCCATGTCGGCCCAGGAATGCGAGCAGGAAACCGGCATCAGCCGCGGACAGCAGGAAACCTGCCGCCGGCAGCTGATCGCAGCCGGCCTGGTCTCGGAGCAGTCCGGCCAGCGCAAGCCCATCGTCTACTCCCTGCACCTGGATGCCATCGCCCGGGCCCTGATCGAGCAGGCCGAGCCGCTCGCGCAGATGCTCCACTTCTTGCAGCCGCAGGATGCGGCAATGGAGTCTGGCTTCCCAGCGCTCCCCACAGTGCGGCAGATCGCCAAGTGATCACAGGCCTTCGGCGGATCGAATCCGCCCCAGAGCAGCCCTCGTTCCACGGCTCTGTAGCGCCGGACGAGGCGTTGCGCCTGCTCGCGGCCCAGGGGTTCATCCAGTTCCACCCGGCCCTGGCCGAGCGGCTGGACAACTTCAAGGCGGCGGTGTTTCTGGGGCACGCGTTGTATTGGACACGGCACCTGGCCAAGACCGGCGCGCACCGCGGTGGATGGTTCTTCCTCACCGCCAAGCAGTGGCAGCAGGCCACGGGCCTGACCACGCGCGAGCAGACGACGGTGCGCGAACTGCTGGTGCGCGAGCAGTTGCTCTCCGAGCATCTGGCGGGCAAGCCCGCACGGCTGCACTTCAAGGTCAACCTGCAGCAGCTTGCCACCTGGGCCAACCTGCCGCAGGAGCAGATCGTTTCCAAGCCTGGCTCACCGCTGGGCTGGGAGGCGCTCGCACCCTGGTTCGGCCAGTGCGTGAGTTTCTACCGGCCGCTGTCCGATCTCACGGGCAGCGTGGCCGGTGGCCTGTACCTGTCCTATCTTCTGCAGCAGCAGCGCCGCGCGCTGGTGGCCCGGGCATCGTGCCGCGGCCCCCAGGGAGACGGCTACTTCCGCGTCTCCCAAGAGGACATCCGCATCGCCCTGTGCCTTGGCCCCAAGACACAGCGCAATGCGCGTGATCGGCTCAAGCGGGCCGGTCTCGTCCATGAATACTCCACCACGGTCCGGCTCAACCTGGGCGCGATCATGGCCTGCCTGCAGGGCCAGGAGCAAAAGCTGCTGCCCTCCAGGGGCAGGAAGCCGCAGCAGGCGATGCAGCTCGTACCGGCTCCGGCCACGGTCCCGTCCGTGCCGAAGCCAACGCCGATCGCACCGATCGCCGTTGCCGCTCGCCAAGTACCACCGGAGATGATGGCCGAGCCGCTGCGGCGCTGGCTGGCCTCGCCCGGCAAGCCCGCGGCAAAGCAGCTCCCGCTGTTCGGTCCCATGGTGGCACGGCCAGTGCCTGGTGCGATCGACACGCAGTCCGAGGTCCGCGCGGCCAGCAGCGCGCCGGTCTCCCAGGTCATGAGCATGTTCGCGCCCCGCGCGCCCATCCCGTCGATCCGCCAAGGCGCACAGAATTCCACAGGAAAGAACGCGGTCCCATCCGCGTCCGCTCCACGTTCGGACACACCCGAGTGTCAATCGTTTGCCCTTTTGTCGAAACTTGAATCGACAAATGCCGAAACGTCGAAACTTGAATGCCCAAACGTCGAAACTAAATTGCCGTTTTGTCGAAACCATATAAATAGGGTATTCAATAAACCTCCAACTCCTCTTACGCGCGACCCTGGGCAGCCGCGCCCAGTGGACAACTCGGCGGTACAGCAGGACGCGGAATGTGGTCGTGGTCGGAGGGATGAGCCTTCCCCGGATAACCGCGAAGAGACCGCTGCGCCAGCACCAGTGCCGCAGGAATCCGTTGTCCAACAGCAAGAGGCATCGGGGCCACCCGCAGAACTCGCCCACGAAAACGCACTGCACCCGGCACCCCGGCCTGCGCCGCTGGCCGATCCGCTGGTCATGCCGGATCGGCTGGAGGCGGAATGGCACGTTGGGGTGAACAAGGTTCTGGCCACGGCGCCGCAGACCATCCGCCAGCAGTTGCTGGACGAGTTGCAAGGCCATCTGGCCAGCAACAAGGCGATCCATAACCCGCCCGCCTGGCTGCACGCCCTGGTGCGACACCACGAAAAGGGCACGCTGGTGCTGACCATGGCCGATCAGGTAGCGGCTCGGCGCGAGGTCGAGCGCGAGCGCACGGCAAAGCAGGAAGCCCGTTCGGCCAGGGAATGCACCGAGGCGCAACAGGCTGCCGCGTCCGAGCCGCACCGCAATGACTCAGACACCGCGCTGTCCGCACGGGCCAAGCTGGACAAGCTGCGCCAGGAGCTTCGGCAGAAGGCTGGAACGACCGGCATCCGGCGGGGAAAGGCTGGGTCACGATGAGCCGTTGCAGCCGACTTCAGCATGGGGCAGGAACACGTCATCGCCACGTGGAGCGTTTTGCACCAAACGGTACGTCGTACCACGTGGAGCGTTTTGCACCAAACGGTACGTCGTACCACGTGGAGCGTTTTGCACCAAACGGCACGTCGTGCCACGTGGAGCGTTTTGCACCAAACGGTACGTCGTACCACGTGGAGCGTTTTGCACCAAACGGTACGTCGTACCACGTGGAGCGTTTTGCACCAAACGGCACGTCGTGCCACGTGGAGCGTTTTGC
>NZ_BQXK01000019.1:0-91867 GCF_030158995.1 Acidovorax sp. SUPP2825
GGGCCTGCAAGGCCCCTCATGCACCCAGGCGCAGACCGCTGCTGGGCCTCATCACGCTCAAACGGCTACTGGCGCCCACTCCTCCCTATTCGGATTCGTCAAACATGGGGTTGTGAGAGGCTCCCAACTGTCTTCCCCCGTGACGTTGTAGGCATTCAAGACCTCGGGCGTCTCTTCGATCAGTCGAACCACCCGGGCATATTCCGCCCGGCCCACGCGGATGATGGCGCGAATGCCATAGCCCAGGCGGGCGTAATCCAGACGAACGCCATAGCCACGGATCACCCCCGAAGCTTCCAGTTTGCGAACCCGCTCGGTCACCGCGGGCTGGCTGAGATGCACCCGCCGGCCCAGTTCTGCCATCGAAATGCGCGCATCCTGCTGCAATTCGGCCAAAATTCTGCCGTCATGGGCATCCAGTTGAGAAACTTCGGTCATGGCATTATTTAACCATTGAAACAAAGGTGATCCATATCTTCAGCCTTGCAAATGCCATGGAAGAGCACGCCCAGCCTGCATAGCATCTGCAGCATGACTTCACTTTCCACATCCCCCGCCAGCCCCGCTGCACGCGGCCTCCCCACGGTGCTGCTCCTGGCCCTTTTGGCCTGCTATCTCATCTGGGGCTCGACCTATCTGGCCATCCAAGTGGCCCTCAAGAGCTTTCCACCGTTTTTCCAGATGGGAACCCGCTTTCTCGCTGCAGGTGCACTGCTGATGGCATGGGTGGCATGGCGCAAGCCCCAAAGCGGCAACCCACCGAAGTTCCCGACGAAGCGGCAATGGCTCCATGCGCTCATCGTCGGTGCGCTGATGTTGGGCGGCGGGATGGGGCTGACGGCCACCGCCAGCGTACACGTCGGCTCCGGCCTCATCGCGGCCTGCGTGGCCGTGGTGCCGATGATGATCGCCGCATGGGGGCTCTTGTGGGGAAGGCGGCCGACACGCGGCGAGACGATGGGCATGCTGCTGGGCGCCCTGGGTGTTTTGGTACTGATGCAAGGCGCCAGCTTTTCCGCATCCCCTATCAGCATGGTCTGCATCCTCGCGGCGACCTTGTCGTGGTCTCTGGGATCTGTGCTGTCCACCACGCGCTTCCCGCTGGCCGACGGGGCCAGTGGTTTCGCCAGCGAGATGCTGTGCGGAGGCGCCGTGCTGATGGTTGTGTCCCTGGCGCTGGGTGAGCAGCCTGCGTGGCCGCCGCAACCCGAAGCCGTGCTGGCATGGCTCTACCTGGTGACGCTGGGCTCGCTGGTGGGATTCAGCGCCTACCTTTATCTGCTGCGCCATGCAACGCCGGCACTGGCATCGAGTTATGCCTTCGTCAACCCGCTCATCGCCTTGCTGCTCGGCAGCGCCATTGCTGGCGAGCAGCTGACCGCCGGCGAATGGGTCGCCTGCGCATTGATCCTGTCCGCGGTCGTGGCCATTTTCGTCTCGCGGCGATCGCGCTGAGATCGCTGCCGATGCGCCACCGGAGAGCATGCGCATCCCATTGCAGTGGCCATGACGGGCGCCAGCACCGTGGCGCTTGCGCGGTACCCAAGCAACAAATGGAGGCAAAAAAAGCCATGCCTCGCTTGGAAACGCGTTTTTTTCCCAGTAGCATCTGCGGGCCAGTGGAGAAGCAGGTTTTCGCTGGTGACGATATTTCACTTCCAACAAGGAAAACCCAACATGGCAACTGCAAAGAAAGCGCCGGCCTCCGAAGCCAAGGCCGCAGCCCCCGCGAAGAAGCGCACCCCGAACGCCGCTTTCATGAAAGCCCTTACGCCCAGCCCTGCCCTGGCTGCCGTCGTGGGCTCCACGCCCTTGCCCCGTACCGAGATCATCAGCAAGCTGTGGGTCTACATCAAGGCCAACGACCTGCAAGACGCCAGCAACAAGCGCATGATCAATGCCGACGCCAAGCTCAAGGAAGTGTTCGGCAAGCCCCAGGTTTCCATGTTCGAAATGGCTGGCCTGATCGGCAAGCACGTGAAGTAAGCATTCCATCGTCTGCACGTTCAGCAGGCGGCGAATGAAAAACGAAGCCGGCACCACTGCCGGCTTTTTTTCGCCTGCACCATCGGGAACCCATGCGCGGCCGGTGTGTCAATCCACTGCTTTTCAACAAGCAAGAAACCAAAGGATTGCAAATGCGATGAATTCGCATTTATAATGCCCCATTGTCAACAGCCAGCCAACACTGCCTGCACCATGATCGTTTGTGTCTGCCGCCGGGTTTCTGACCGCGAAATTGCACGCCATGCACATGCTGGCATGAGTTTCGACGAGATCCAGTTCGAGCTGGGCGTGGCCACCCAATGCGGCCGTTGCGAAAGCTGCGCACGGGATGTCGTGGCCCAATGCAGCGTTTCGCATCCGGTCGCCGCGCTGCACAAAGAGATCGCCTCGCAGACGATCCAGCTTGCCAACTCCATTTTGGAAAGCAAAGCATGGAACTGCTCTCAACCCTCGCAGGCAGCCTGATTCTCGTCATCGGCTCCGTGTGGTGGATCTTCCGTAAGTAACTTGGCCTTCTAGGCCTCTGGCGCTTGTCCTGTGGGCGTTGGCAGCTATCATTTTTATGTCCCAATTTGATCGATATGGCTCCTCACGGGGTGTGAGCCGCAACGCCGTGATCGCAGGTTCCGTCGTGCTGTTGCATGTGGCCGGATTGTGGGCACTGCAGTCGGGCCTGCTGCGCAAGGCCGCAGAGGTCATCGTGCCTGCCGAAGTGCTGAGCGAGTTCATCACGCCGCCAGCGCCCCCTGCCCCGCCCGTTCCACCGCCCCCCAAGCCAGCGCCACCGCATCCGCCGAAACCGGCCCCCAAAGCGCCTGCCCCGCGTCCGGCGCCCATGCCGGTGGCCATTCCCGACCGCACGCCCGCGCCCAATGCGCCCACCGGGATCACAGAACCCCAACCTCCTGCACCGCCCATCGCAGCACCGATGGCGCCCCCTGCGCCGCCGCCCGCTCCTCCAGCGCCGCCGGCGCCTCCGAAGATCGAATTGCCTTCCAGCGATGCGGCTTACCTGAACAATCCCAGGCCGACCTACCCGGCCATCAGCAAGCGGCTGGGCGAGCAAGGCAAGGTCGTGCTGCGCGTGCTCATCGGCACGGACGGGCTTCCGCAGAAGGTGGAAATCAACAAGTCCAGCGGCTTCGACCGGCTGGACCGTCAGGCCCAGGACGCCGTGATGCGCTGGCGCTTCGTGCCGGGCAAACGCAACGGCGAGCCCGAGACCATGTGGAACCTGGTCCCCGTCAATTTTGTTCTCGAATAATTTTCAGGAGTTTTCATGGAATCGCATTTCGGCATTGCCAACGTTTGGATCCAGGGTGACTTTGTCACCCGCGCTGTTGCCGTGCTGCTGCTCGGCATGTCTCTGGCCTCCTGGATCGTCATCCTGATCAAGGCGATGGATATCTTCCGCTTCAAGAAACATGCGCGTGGCGCACGTGATTTCTGGCACAGCGAAGACTTCGCCGCCGGCCTGAGCAAGCTCGGCGACGACCCTGCTAACCCCTTCCGCCATCTGGCCCTGGAAGGGCGCGAAGCCACCGCGCACCACCGCAATACCAAGGCGCATCTGCATGACAGCCTGGATGTGAGCGACTGGGTCACGCGCAGTTTGCGCAACTGCATCGACGAGTTCACGGCCCGCGTGCAATCGGGCCTGGCCGTGCTGGCCTCGGTCGGCTCGACCGCTCCGTTCATCGGCCTGTTCGGCACCGTCTGGGGCATCTACCACGCGCTGGTGGCGATCGGCACTTCGGGCCAATCGACCATCGATAAGGTGGCCGGCCCGATCGGCGAGGCACTGATCATGACGGCCCTCGGCTTGGCCGTGGCGATTCCTGCCGTGCTGGGCTACAACGCGCTGGTGCGGGGCAACAAGTCCATCCTGAACAACCTGAACAGCTTCGCGCATGACCTGCACGCCTACTTCGTGACGGGCGCACGCGTCAGCGCCCCTGGCGAACAAGCCAAGGTGCTGCCGATCAAGAAGGGCTGAAAACCATGTCTTTCGGAACCCAGGACGACTCCGACGAGGTGATGAACGAAATCAACATGACGCCGCTGGTGGACGTCATGCTGGTGCTGCTCATCATCTTCATCATCACGGTGCCAGTGATGAAGCACGCCGTGCCGGTGGACTTGCCACGTGCCTCCAATCAGCGCGAAGACGTCAAGCCCGAAACCATCCGCCTCAGTGTCACCGCCGATGGCAAATACCACTGGAACGAACTGACGATCGGCGACGACGAACTCGAACCCCGCCTGAAAGCCGAAGCGGTGAAGGATCCGCAACCCGATCTGCACATCCGTGGCGACAAGGAAGTCCGCTATGAGCGCGTGGCCCAGGCCATGTCTGCCGCCCAACGGGCCGGCGTGCGCAAGATCGGGTTCGTGACCGAGCCTCAGTGATAAATATTTACAAGATAGGCAGGCGCTTCACTTGACGAACAATTGAGAATGGTTATCATTAAATCAATCGCAAAGCACAGAGGATTTCTCATGCACGCCAGTCTCAACGCCCTGCCTTCTTCGTCTTTTTTTGGCTCCGCCGTTTTTCAGGAGCGCGAGCCGTCCGGCGCCGCGCACCTGGGAAGCTCCGCACCCGCTGTCGATAGCCGGGAACTGCTCAAAGGCCAGAAGACCGTGGCCATCTGCCACAACGGTTCGGTCTACCGCCTGCAGGCCACCAAACTGGGCAAACTGATTCTGACCAAATAGGTTTCATCGTGGGGCGACTCCAGGGCACCTCAGTGCCTGAAGGGTCGTATTTGCCAGCCAACGGGTTGCCCGCGTAGCCAGGCTTTTTTTCACCCCGCCCAAAACAAAACCGGCCCTGCAGGCCGGTTTTTTCATGTGCCATGCGGATCCGGCGTCTGTCGCGTGTGATGCCCGACACGGCATTGGCTCGGCATCCCGACCACCGTCGATTCAAAGGCCCAATGCGGCGATGCCCGCCTTGGCGATCTGCGCGTCTTCCGTCGATTTCACGCCGCTCACCCCCACTGCGCCCAGGCACTGACCGTCCTTCATGATCGGCACGCCGCCTTCCAGCAGGCCGTCGATGAATGGAGCGCTCAGGAAGGCCGTGCGGCCCCCGTTGACGATGTCTTCGTAGACTTTGCTTTCACGGCGTCCCAGTGCGGCCGTGCGGGCCTTCCCGGGAGCGATGTGGGACGACACCGGAGCGGCCCCATCCAGGCGCTGAAGGGACAGCAGGTGCCCCCCGTCGTCCACGATGGCAATCGTGACCGCCCATTGGTTCTTGAGGGCTTCGGCCTCGGCCGCCGCAGCGATCTTCTTGACGTCGGCGGCTTCGAGTTCGGGTTTGGTTTTCATGGCGGTAGCAGTCCAGTCCAGTTCAAATCAGGGAAGGCAGGGCCGATGGCCCAACGAAGTCCACGAGCATACCGGCTCCCCATGACGGCGCTCTGCGGGCCCAAGGCAAAAGACTGCATCCTTAAAGTACGGGATCGAGAGAGGGTATTTGAAAGCGCCGGGATCGGCACCACCTAGAATTTGTACGTCTGCGCTGTGCAGGCCTCAAAGGAGAGATAGAAGATGAACGACCAAGTCACCACCCTGGGCTCAGCGGGATATGGGGTCTCGCAGGAGCAGCGGCAGAAAGTGCTGCGCAATACCTATTGGCTGCTTGCGCTGAGCATGCTGCCAACGGTGCTGGGCGCGTGGGTCGGCGTCGCAACCGGCATCACCCAGTCGCTGCGTGGCGGCGTCGGGCTGATCGTGTTCCTGGGCGGCGCTTTCGCCTTCATGTATGCGATCGAGAAGACCAAGCACTCTGCTGCGGGCGTTCCCGTGCTGCTGGCCTTCACGTTCTTCATGGGTCTGATGCTGTCTCGCCTGATCGGCATGGTGCTGGGCTTCAAGAACGGTACCGATCTGATCATGACCGCCTTTGCCGGCACGGCAGGCGTGTTCTTCGTGATGGCCACCCTGGCCAGCGTGATCAAGCGCGATCTGTCGGGCATGGGCAAATGGCTGTTCGTGGGCGCGATGGTGCTCATGGTCGGCGCCATCATCAATGTGTTCGTCGGCTCTTCGGCCGGCATGATGGCGATCTCGGTCGCCGCCATCGGCATCTTCAGCGCCTACATGCTGTATGACCTCAAGCAGATCCTGGACGGTGGCGAGACCAACTACATCAGTGCCACGCTGGCCCTGTACCTGGACATCTTCAACGTGTTCCAAAGCCTGCTGGCCCTGCTGGGCATCGCGGGTGGCGAGCGCGATTGATGCGCTGCTCTGATTGAACGTTGACGCAAAAAAGGCCTCGCAAGAGGCCTTTTTCCATGGTGCAGGGGGTGTTGCATCAATGCGTTCGGGAATATTCCACGGAAAAGCAGGGCCTCGCCCTCAATCCTCCAGGCGCCGTGCCGATAATCAAGCCACATGGCTCATCTTCCAGCCCCCCTCCTCCGTCCGCGCTACGCCGCTGCATCCCTGGCATTGGTGCTTTTGTCCGGCTGCGAGATCCCGGGCCTGGGGCCCGACCCCCGATTGGTTCAGAAGGAGGCCGAAGCCAAGGCGATCGGCGGCGCCTGCCGGCATGCGCTGCGCGGCCTGGAGGATTGCTTCACGCTGAACCCCAAGGCCGCCAAGGCCTCGGTCTTTGCCGGCTGGAAAGACATGGATCAGTACATGCGTGACAACAAGCTCGAGGGCTCGCCCTCGGTGCTGGGCAAGCTGGAGGCCAAGCCCGATCGCGCCAGCCGCGGCGGTGAAGCCGGGGAGTCTGGCGAGTCCGGCGCCTCCTCCCGCAACCGCAGCTGACCGCCACACTGGTCAGCCAGCGTCGACGGCGCCGTCAGGCACGCTCGAACACCGCCATGCTTTCCACGTGCGCCGTGTGGGGAAACATGTTGACCACGCCCGCGGCCACGCACCGATAGCCCGCCTGGTGCACCAGCAGCCCCGCGTCGCGTGCCAGCGTGGCCGGATTGCAGCTCACGTACACGATGCGCTGGGGTGGCACCCAACCTTCGGCCCCTGCCGGCAGCGCAGGCGCCTCTTCGGCACCCAGGCGTGCCTGGTGGATGTCCGCCAGGGCTTTGGCGAGGGCGAAGGCCCCTTCGCGGGGTGGATCGACCAGCCACTTGTCCGCCACGCCATCAGCCACCAGCATCTCCGGGGTCATTTCGAACAGATTTCGCGCGACGAAGGCCGTCGAGGCCAGGGGCTGCCCTTCGGCGGTCAAGGCTTGGTTGTATCGGTAGTTCTCGCGCGAACGGGCCACGAGGGCCTCGCTGCCTTCGATACCCAACACTTCGCGCGCCTGGGTGGCGATGGGCAGCGTGAAGTTGCCCAGGCCGCAGAACCAGTCGATCACCCGCTCCTGCTTGCGCGCGTCCAGCAGGCGCAAGGCACGCGACACCAGGACGCGGTTGATGTGCGGATTCACCTGCGTGAAGTCCGTGGGCTTGAACGGCATGGTGATGCCGAAATCAGGCAATGCATAGGACAGCTGCTCGCTCTCGGCATCCAGCAGCTTCACGGTATCGGGCCCCTTGGGCTGCAGCCACCATTGCACGCCCTGCTCGGCCGCAAAGGCTCGCAGCTTGGCCAGGTCGTCCGCGCTCAGGGGTTCCAGGTGCCGCAGGACGAGGGCGGTGACGTGGTCGCCGCAGGCCAGTTCGATCTGGGGGCAGGTGTCGCGGGCCTCCATGGAGGCGATCAGGGCGCGCAACGGCACCAGCATGGCGCTCACATGGGGGGGAAGCACGGGGCAGACCTCCATGTCGGCCACATAGCGGCTCTTGCGCTCGTGGAAGCCGACGAGCACCTGGCCTTTCTTGATCACGTAGCGGACCGAAAGGCGCGCACGGTAGCGGTATCCCCAGGCCGGACCTTCGATGGGCCGCATGATGGTCTCGGCCTTGACCTTGCCCAGGTGCCAGAGGTTGTCCTCCAGCACCCGCTGCTTCACGGCCACCTGGGCAGCCACGTGCAGGTGCTGCATCTTGCAGCCGCCGCAGGCTCCGGCATGCAGGCCGAAATGCGGGCAGCCCGGGCGCACGCGTTGCGACGATTCACGGTGAATTGCCGTGAGGCTGGCCTGCTCCCAGTTGTTCTTCTTGCGGTGGGTATTGGCGGTGACGAGTTCGTGGGGCAAGGCGCCGTCGATGAAGACGACCTTGCCGTCGGGCTTGCGGGCCACGCCCTGGGCGTCCATGTCCATGGACGTGACTTCCAGCCAGCCTTGCGGCCATTCGTTCGTGGGGATCGGTGTTTCTGTGGGGTCGCTCATCCCCCGATTGTCTCAGGCCGGGCCGCCCTTCCCGGCGCGAGGCGTCAGCTGCGATCGGCGCGTGCGCGGCGCGGGGTGGCGGGCAACGCTTGCACCGAAGCGCCGCCAATGGATGCAGACGCCGGAAGCCGGTTGATCTCCAATTCGCATCCGTAGTTGTCCAGCGTGAACACCAGCGTGCCGCCGGGAACCACGCGGGGAAGCGTTTCGTGCACCTGGCGGGCCAGGTCCACCGGAGGCCGTTGCGAGCGGTAGAGCACCTGCTGGTCGGCGCCATAGACGAGGTAGCAGGCGGCAGACGCGCCCTGGGAGAAAAAGCCGGCCAGAAGCGCGGCGGCGGCATAGCGGATGGCTGGCATGGTGGGATCCCTTCCTCGGTGCGTTAGCGCAGGTGAATGGCGCCGATTATTGCGGACTTCATGCCACGGCGGATCAGCGATGGGAGCCCCATTGCGACAGACGGCGCCCCGTTCAGCCCAGATTCAGGTGGGTGGAGTGCTTGACCTCTTCCATGACGGCGTAGGTTCGCGTCTCGCGCACGCCGGGCAGTTGCCAGAGCACATGGCCGGCAAATCCGCGGTAGGCCGTCATGTCGGCCGAGCGGGTTTTGAGCAGATAGTCGAACCCGCCCGCCACCATGTGGCACTCCAGGATCTCGGGGTGCACCTGCACCGCCGCCTTGAACTGGTCGAACACATTGGGGGTCGTGCGGTCCAGCAGCACCTCCACGAACACCAGCAGCCCGGCCCCGAGCTTGAGCGGATTGAGCCGCGCCTCGTAACCCAAGATGTATCCGTCGCGGGTGAGGCGCTGCACCCTGGACAGCACGGCCGTGGGCGACAGCGCTACGCGTTCCGCCAGTTTGAGGTTCGCGATGCGTCCGTCTTCCTGCAGCGTTTTGAGGATGCGGCGATCGATGCGATCCAGGGAGGGTTCGGCGTCTTGCATCTTTGGATTTTTATTCTGTTCTATCGGGTTTTTTTGGAAAGTAATTCAAATTAATCGCTTGCATGATGCACAGACCTCCAGCTCACTGGTCTTCCTACGCCGCCATGTCCCTCTCCGCCGACTCTGCCGCACCCGCAACCGACGATTTCGCCTTCGCGCCCCGCCCCCTGGACAGTCATCCGTTGCGCCACGCCATCACCGCCGCGTACCGGCGGCCCGAGCCGCAGGCGCTGGCTCCCTTGCTGGATCTGGCGCGCCTGCCGGCCAGTGTGTCCGGAGACATCCAGGCGCTGGCCCTGCGTCTGGCCGATACCTTGCGCCACCGCAAGAGCGCTGGCGGACGGGCGGGCATCGTGCAGGGCTTGCTGCAGGAGTTCGCCCTGTCGTCCCAGGAAGGGGTTGCGCTCATGTGCCTGGCCGAGGCCTTGCTGCGCATTCCCGACAGTGCGACGCGCGACGCGTTGATCCGCGACAAGATCCGCTCGGGCGACTGGGAGCCCCATCTGGGCAAGAGCCCCTCGCTGTTCGTGAATGCCGCCACCTGGGGGCTGCTGCTCACCGGCAAGCTCGTGGCCACGCACAGCCAACGCGGCCTGACGTCCGCACTGCGGCGCCTGACCGCCAAGGGCGGTGAGCCGCTGATTCGCAAGGGCGTGGACATGGCGATGCGCATGATGGGCGAGCAGTTCGTTACCGGCGAGACGATCGATCAAGCGCTCTCCAACGCCCGCACGATGGAAGCACAGGGCTTTCGTTACTCCTACGACATGCTGGGCGAGGCCGCATTGACCGCGGACGATGCGGCGCGCTATCTGCGCTCCTACGTGGAGGCGATCCACGCCATCGGCAAGGCGTCCGCCGGCCGCGGCGTGTACGAGGGACCCGGCATCTCGATCAAGCTGTCGGCGCTGCACCCGCGCTACAGCCGCGCGCAATATGCCCGGGTGATGGACGAGCTGTACCCCAAGGTGCTGCAACTGGTCGAGCTGGCCCGCCAGTACGACATCGGACTGAACATCGACGCCGAAGAGGCCGACCGGCTGGAGCTGTCGCTCGACCTGCTGGAGCGGCTGTGCCGCGCCCCGTCGCTGGCGGGCTGGAACGGCATCGGCTTCGTCATCCAGGCCTACCAGAAGCGCTGTCCGCACGTGATCGACTGGGTGATCGACCTGGCCCGCAACACCGGGCACCGCCTGATGATCCGCCTGGTCAAGGGCGCCTACTGGGACAGCGAGATCAAGCGCGCTCAGCTGGACGGCCTGTCCGACTACCCGGTGTACACCCGCAAGGCGCACACCGACGTCTCCTACATCGCCTGCGCACGCAAGCTGCTCGCCGCCACCGACGTGGTGTACCCCCAGTTCGCCACGCACAACGCGCAGACGCTGGCCACCATTTACCAGCTCGCAGGCCCCGGCTACCAGCCCGGCCAGTACGAGTTCCAGTGCCTGCACGGCATGGGCGAGCCGCTGTACGAGCAGGTGGTGGGCGCACCATCGGACGGCAAGCTGGGCCGCCCCTGCCGCATCTACGCGCCGGTGGGCACGCACGAAACCTTGCTCGCCTACCTCGTGCGCCGATTGCTGGAAAACGGTGCCAACACCTCGTTCGTGAACCGCGTGGCCGACACCACGCTGGCGCTGGAATCGCTCGTCAGCGACCCCGTCGCCACGGTGGATGCCGCCGCGGCGGCGGAAGGCACCACCGCTCTGCCCCATCCTCGCATTCCGCTGCCCAAGGACCTGTACGGGGCCCGCCGCGCCAATTCGGCGGGAGTGGACCTGTCCAACGAATCCGTATTGGCTCGGCTGTCGAAGGCGCTGGCCGCTGAAAGGCAACAGTTCTGGCAGGCCGAGCCCCTCATCGACGGGCCGGTGGCCGATGCAGGCACGACGCTGGCCGTGCGCAACCCCGCGGACCCCACCGATGTCGTGGGCCACGTGCAGGAGGCGACCGATGCCGACGTGGACTGCGCGCTGCAGGCCGCCTGCGATGCCGGCCCCGGCTGGGCCGCCACGGCGCCCAACGCACGGGCTGCTGCGCTGCGGCGCACCGCCGGCCTGCTGGAGGCGGGCTTGCCTCAGCTGATGAGCCTGCTGATGCGCGAGGCCGGCAAGACCTGCGCCAACGCGGTGGCCGAAGTGCGCGAGGCGGTGGACTTCCTGCGCTACTACGCCGTGCAGACCGAGGGCCATTTCGACAACGAAACCCACCGCCCGCTCGGCCCGGTGGTCTGCATCAGCCCGTGGAATTTTCCGCTCGCCATCTTCATGGGACAGGTGGCTGCCGCCCTGGCCGCCGGCAACACCGTGCTGGCCAAGCCGGCCGAGCAAACCCCGCTGATCGCAGCCGAAGCCGTGCGCCTGCTGCATGAAGCGGGCGTGCCGCACGGTGCGGTGCAACTGCTGCCAGGGCGTGGCGAGACGGTCGGCGCCCGGCTGGTGGGCGATGCCCGTGTGATGGGCGTGATGTTCACCGGCTCCACCGAAGTCGCGCGCATCCTGCAGCGCAGCGTGGCCGGACGGCTCGACGCGCAGGGCCGCCCGATTCCGCTGATTGCCGAAACCGGCGGGCAGAACGCGATGATCGTGGACTCCTCCGCGCTGGTGGAGCAGGTGGTGGGCGATGTGGTGGCCTCGGCCTTCGACAGCGCCGGCCAGCGCTGCTCCGCCCTGCGTGTGCTGTGCGTGCAGGCCGATGCGGCCGACCGCGTGATCACCATGCTCAAGGGCGCCATGGCCGAGCTGACCATGGGCGATCCCGGCCTGCTGGCGGTGGACGTGGGCCCGGTGATCGACGAAGAGGCGCGCGCCGGCATCGAAGAGCACGTGGCCACGCTGCGCGCCCAAGGCCACGCCGTGTTCCGCCCAGCGGTGGATGCCAAAGTGCTGGCACGCGGCACCTTCGTCGCCCCCACGCTGATCGAGCTGTCCAGCATCGGCGAACTCAAGCGCGAAGTGTTCGGCCCCGTGCTGCACGTGGTGCGCTACGCCAGCGATGGACTGGACACCCTGCTCGACCAGATCAACGCGACGGGCTACGGCCTCACGCAGGGGCTGCACACGCGCATCGACGAGACGGTGGAGCGCGTGGTGCGCCGCGCGCACGCGGGCAATGTCTATGTGAACCGCAACATGGTGGGCGCCGTCGTGGGCGTGCAGCCTTTCGGTGGCGAGGGCCTGTCGGGCACGGGCCCCAAGGCCGGCGGGCCGCTGTACCTGCTGCGCCTGCTCTCCCGGCATCCGGCCGACGCCGCGCGTGCCGCGATCGACAGCACGGCCGCCGCCCCACCGGACGCCGCTGCGCGCGCCGTGCTGCAGGCCCCACTGCAGGCCCTGGCCGCCTGGGCACCGGGCGCAGGCCATGCCACGCTGGCCGCGACCTGCACGGCCTTGGCCGATGCCGCGGTGGCCGGCCTGGCCTGCACCCTGCCGGGCCCCACGGGCGAGCGCAACCAGTACACGCTGGCGCCCCGCGCCCGCACGCTCTGCCTGGCCGACAACGACAGCGATCGCCTGACCCAGTTGGCGGCAGTGCTGGCCGTCGGGGGCAGCGCGGTGTGGCCGGTGGCCGAAGCCAGCGCCCTGCATGCCCGGCTGCCCGCCAGCGTGCAGACGCGCGTGGCCTTGGCGAACGACTGGCGCAGCCCCAGCGTGGCGCTGGATGCCGTGCTGCACCAGGGCAGCGCCGAGGCACTGGCGGCGCTGTGCCATCAGATGGCGCAGCGGCCGGGTCCCATCGTGGGCATCACCACGCTGGCGGCGGGGGGCACCGAGGTGCCGCTGGAGCGGCTGGTGATCGAACGCGCCCTGAGCGTGAACACCGCAGCGGCGGGCGGCAATGCCAGCCTGATGACCATGGCCTGATGCGTGACAAGAGGCTGATAGTCAAAATGGCCTCCAGCACATGATCGACTAGGGCATATAGCTATAAATTTCATAGCAAACGATCATCAGCCGCTACCGGTCGCGCCCGTCCGAAGCCCGCGGTGCGTGGGCTACTGGCCTACCGCTGCAGCACGGGCTCGTCCTGCGGATGCGCCAGCCCCCGCATGATCTGAACGACCTGGGGCTGGTCCACCAGCACGCACGGTTTGCCCGTGCGCTTGCAGTGGTCCTGCACCCGCCAATAGTCGTCATGGCCGACGCAGCCGGTCTGGCAGATCACGAAGTCGGCGGCGATCAGGCTGGCTTCCAGCGCCGCATTTCCGCCGGGCAATGCGGCGGCGATTTCTTCCACCGCCGCTTCCGGCTTGCGGCCCACCGGCTGCGCGATCAGGCTGCCCGCGGCATCCGGCGCAATGCAAACCACGGACCGCATGCGTCCTGGCCGGGCCGACAGGCCCTCGGTCGCCACCGCCCGCAACGCCATGGCAGGCAATGGCATGGTGTGATGGGAACGCGCGGCCCGCCACTGCCAGTGGAGCACCTCGCGCATCAGCTCATGGATGCGCTGCCCCAGGGCTTCGATCTGCCAGCCCATGGCACGCCGCCGCGCAGGGCCCTGGAGCGCAGCGGCATTCCCTTCGGCAGCTTCCTCCCGGGCGAATGCCAGCGCCGTCTCGGCCACGATGGCCCGTGCCCGCAGGCGGATGGACTGGGCCTGCAGGCGCTCGATCTCTGCAGCCTGCATCGCCAGCAGACGGCTGCAGCGGATCTGCGCCCGCCCGTACCCGTCCAGAAGGACTCGGTGTTCCTCGATGAGATCTTCCAACGGCGTGTCGGTCATCTGCGCTCCCTTTTTCAAACCGATGCGGGACGAGCCCGATGCCAGCGCAGCGCACCCGGCTGCGCCCCTACTCGACCCGCAGTGAACTGCTGAGGTGCCGCTGCAAGCGCGGCACATTTGATTGATAACCATTCTCATTTAATGATACACTGGCGTCAATCGCTGGCCAGGGTGTTCGGTGGTTTTTCTCAGAATCCACCGCCAATCCGGTCAGCTCTCAATCGGTTTCATCGTGGGGCGACTCCCGGACTCTCCGTCCGACGGGTCGTTTTTTGCCAGCCAACGGGCGTGCTCGCGTAGCCAGGCTTTTTTTGCGATGAATGCATCCGTTCGAACGAATGAACGGCGTCCTTTCCAGACTGCAATGCCGCGCGGCCTTCACCGGCGTGCGAGCGCCTGCCGCCAGCACCATTCCCTCATCCTTGCTGGTCGTCCTGGGGCTGGCGCCAGCCTCCATGGCCCCTGCGCCAGGGGCCATGGAGCGTCGGCATCAACCGAACACGATCTCGAAATCGCTGTCCGATGCGCTGAGCTGGATCTGGCGGATCACGTGCGCGTCCACGGACGATTGCAGGAACTGCATGGCCAGGCGCGGCAGCAGGTTCTGCGTGATGATGCCGTCCACCATGCGCGCGCCGGATTCGACCTCGCTGCAGCGCTGGCGGATCAGCTGCACCGCGGCCTCGTCGAACGTGAACTGCGCGTTGTGCCGCTCCAGGATGCGCGTCTGGATGCGCTGCAGCTGCAGGCGGATGATCTGGTCCAGCATCGCGTCGGAGATGGGGAAATACGGCACCACCACCAGCCGGCCCAGCAACGCAGCCGGAAACTTTTCGAGCAACGGCTGACGCACGGCCTTGGCCAGGGCCTCGGGCGGCGGCACCAGATCGGGGTCGCGGCACATGCCGGCGATCAGCTCCGAACCCACGTTGGAGGTCAGGATGATCACGGTGTTCTTGAAGTCGATGTAGCGACCTTCCCCGTCTTCCATCCAACCCTTGTCGAACACCTGGAAGAACAGCTCGTGCACGTCGGGGTGGGCCTTCTCGATCTCATCGAGCAGCACCACGCTGTAGGGCCGACGGCGCACGGCTTCGGTCAGCACACCGCCTTCGCCGTAGCCCACGTAGCCGGGCGGCGCGCCCTTCAGGGTCGAGACCGTGTGCGCTTCCTGGAACTCGCTCATGTTGATGGTGATGAGGTTCTGTTCGCCACCGTACAGCGCCTCGGCGAGCGAAAGCGCGGTCTCGGTCTTGCCAACGCCCGACGGACCTGCCAGCAGGAACACGCCGATGGGCTTGCCCGGGTTGTCCAGCTGCGCGCGGGCGGTCTGGATGCGCCGCGTGATGGCTTCCAGGCCGTGCCGCTGGCCGATCACGCGCTTTTCCAGCGTGTCCGCCAGCGTGAGCACCGATTTGACCTCGTCGCGCACCATGCGGCCCACCGGAATGCCAGTCCACTCCGCCACCACGGCGGCCACCACGCTGGCATCGACCACGGGCTGCAGCAGCGGGTCCTCGCCCTGCATGCGCAGCAGTTCACCGCGCAGGCCGCTCAACTGGTGGACAGCTGCGGGGTCCGCCCCATCGCCCTGCGCTGGCGCAGGTGCCGAAGCGGCCGGGCCCTGCGCATCGGCGGATGCCACGGTGCCGCCCTGCGCGGCGCTTTCGGCGGGCGGCGCAGCTTGGGCCGCGGCTTCCTTGGCCACGCGGCGGGACAGCACGGCAGCCTCTGCGTCCACGATCTGCTGCACCATGGCCTTTTCGCTTTCGAAGCGGGCCTTGAGCACCTCATGCTCCGCCTCCAGCCGCGCCAGCGACGCATTGATTTCATCGAAGCGCTCGGTCTCGCCCACGCCCAGGTCCAGTTCTCGCTGCACGATGTCCTTTTCGACCGCGAGCGACTCCAGTTGCCGGATCACGGCCTCCAGGCGCGCCGGGGTGGCGTGCAGGCCCATCGCCACGCGCGAGCAGGCGGTGTCCAGCAGGCTCACCGCCTTGTCTGGCAGTTGCCGCGAGGGGATGTAGCGGTGCGACAGGCTGACGGCGGCGGCCACCGCGTCGTCGCCGATGCGCACGCGGTGGTGGCCTTCCAGCTTGGCGGCCACGCCACGCAGCATGAGCACGGCCTTGGCTTCGTCCGGCTCGTGGATCTGCACGAGCTGGAAGCGCCGGGTGAGCGCCGGGTCTTTCTCGATGTACTTCTTGTACTCGGCCCAGGTGGTGGCGCCGATGGTGCGCAGCACGCCGCGCGCGAGCGCGGGCTTGAGCAGGTTGGCCGCATCGCCCGTGCCGGCCTGCCCGCCCGCGCCGATTAGCGTATGGACCTCGTCGATGAAGAGCACGATGGGCGCCGTGCTGGCCTGCACCTCGTCCAGCAGGGCCCGCAGTCGGTTCTCGAACTCGCCCTTCATGCTGGCGCCGGCCTGCAGCAGGCCGATGTCCACGACGCGCAGTTGCACGTCTTTGAGCGGCGGCGGCACATCGCCCGCCGCGATGCGCAGCGCCAGTCCTTCGACCACGGCCGTCTTACCCACGCCGGCCTCGCCGACGAGGATGGGGTTGTTCTGGCGGCGGCGCATCAGGATGTCGACCATCTGACGCACTTCTTCGTCGCGCCCGGTCACGGGGTCCAGTTCCTGCTGGCGCGCGCGCTCGGTCAGATCGACCGTGTATTTCTGCAGCGCCTCGCCACGCCCCGTGCCGGTCGGGCCCGTGGCACCGCTGGCCTCGCCAGGAACGCCCGAGAGGCCGGAACCGTCTGCCGCGCCCAGGCGCGACTCCGGCGAATCGGGCAGCAGCTTCGCGAACGCGTCGCTCAAGGCCGGCTCAGTCAAACGGCCCAACTCGCTGGAGATGGCCCGCAGTTCATTGGCCAAAGCGCGGGTGCGGACCATGCCGGAGAGCCAGTAGGCGCTGCGGATCTGGGATTCGCCGAACATCAGCGTGGCATAGACCCAGCCGCGCTCGATGGCGGTCTCGATCTGCGCCGAGAAATCGCTGATCGAGGTGGCCCCACGAGGAAGGCGGTCCAGGCTCTGCAGCACGTCGGCCGCGAGCTTTTCGGCATCGATCTCGAAGTGCCGGAACACGCGCACCAGATCGGAATCGGTTTCCTGCAGCAACTGGTGCAACCAGTGCACCAGCTCCACATACGGGTTGCCGCGCAGCTTGCAGAACACCGTAGCGCTTTCCAGCGACTTGAACAGCAGGGGATTCAATTTTCCGAAAAGGGCTTGCCGGCTAATTTCAGACATGGGACCTCGGTGAGTCAGTTTTTAAAAAGGGAGCGCATCAGGCGTGCGCGGATTCGGGTGGCGAGGTGGCGCGGCGGGCAGCGCCCTTGCGCAGGGTCAGCCAGTGCTCGGGGTCCAGGCGGAAGTCGTCCGGATCGCGGGTGGCGGGTGCCGACAGGGACCAGGTCGTCCAACCCAGCCGCGTGGCGCCGCCGAGCTGGCAGGGGGGCACGTCTTCGCGGCGCAGCACCAGTTCGAAGTCCCACGCGAACTCGATGCCCAGATAGTTGCGCACCCAGTCCACCAGCGCCTGAAAGTCTTCGCCCGAAGGCAGGAAGCGCTCGTACTGCGCCAGCGTGATCGGCCCGATCCGCAACCGGAACTTGCTCTGTGCATCGGGCACCCGGCTTCCGACCACGGTGTCCACGCCCAACTGTGAATTGCAGGCATTGCGCGACAGCCGCGTCTGCTGGCGGGGTTCGAGTTCCAGGTAGTGCAACGCGTATTCGATCAACTCCACCGGCACGCCGAAATACAGGCGAATGGCGGCGGTCAGGCCTTCCGGGTTGCGCGTCCAGCGGGTGAGGTGGCCCGCCATGTACTGCTTGGCGTGGTCCGGCACCGCGTCGCGGGACCGCTGTGTGGGCTCGCCCAGCCCCACCAGGCTGCGCACGTGCCGGCCGAAGGAATCGTCGCCCGCCCGGTCCAGCGAGGTGGTCGGCTGCGGGTCCGACCACGCCCGAAAGAACAGCAGCAAGAGCCGGTGGTGGAAGATGTCCGAAAAGCGCGCCAGCGTCGGGTCGTCGTACTGCCGAAGGCGCTCGCGCACGTACTCCGTGAGGTGTGTGGGCATCGGCCCGTTGGGCCCGTAGAGCCCGAAATTCCACACCATCAGCCGCTCTTGCTGGCCCGCCACAGCGGGCAGGACCTCCGCGAGGGTCGCAGGGGCAAAGGCCAGCGACGGGTCCTGGCCCAGGCGAAGGGACTCGCCCTGGGGCCGCAGGGCCCGGCCGAACCGGGGAAACTCAGGCTGGCGGGCCTGCAGCAGCCGCAGCGTGAAGAACAGATCGAATTCGTGCGGGTTGTCTTTCAGCTTTTGCCAAAAGAGCGCCACCCCGGCATCACTCGGTGGCCGTGCAATCCGCGCCTGCCGGGCGTCGCCCGCGTCGAGCGTGGGCAAACGGCTCATGTGCAGGGCCTTTGGCCGGGCCGCACCCGCCACTGCGCGATGCGGCCGCGCTGGCGCGAATCGAGGGCCAGTTCGGTGTAGCTGTTCACCCCCACGTGCCGCGCGAAGAAGCGCTCCAGCACGGCCATCAACGGCCAGGGGCTGACACCGGCCAGGGAGCTTTCGTCCACGCCGACCGAGACTCCCACGCCCCGGCCGTAGACCAGTTGCCCATGCTGAGGCAGGCGGCGGGTGATGGCGGAAATGCCCACGCCCTTGATGCTGGAGACTTGGCCGGACAGGTCCTTGTCGCCCAGGTCGAGGTACAGCCGCAGCAGATCGCGCAGCGTGGCCGCGCCCTCTTCTTCCGACAGGTCGGTCATCGCCAAGTAGTTCAAGGACAGGTGCGAGATGAGGCGCCAGGTGATCTCGTTCTCGGCCACGCTGGATGTGGGCCGCGTGGGACCCGCCACAGTGCGCACGCGGTCCACTGGCACGGATTCCACCGTGGTGAAGTCGCCCTCGCTGCTGCGCCCGCCCATCAGCAACGGCAGGTCGCGGTTAGTGCACAGGGTGCGCACGCTCAGCTGCTTGAGATCGTCCGAGAACGGGGCTTCCCGCTGATCCACGAGGGAGATGAACACCTCGCTGCCCAGGTACTGCGTGCGGGGGCCGAAACGCGCCGCATGCTCCGAAAACAGCCGAGGCTCCCTGCGCGCGGCAAAGTAGGCCTGGTCGCTGGACCGGATGCCATGGATGGAAGAAAACAGCGGCACGAACTCGCGGTCGTTGAGCTGCCCCTCGCGGTGGCCCGTCACGCCCAGCACGCTGTAGACCTCAAAATCCCGAGGGCGGGTGCGGTCGGGCACCACGTGGTATTCGTTGACGTTCGGCGCCACATGGATGCGGTCGGCCGGGCGTTCGAACAGGTTGATCGCGGGCACGCAGTGCAGCAGGAACTTGTGCCGATCCACCTGGGCTTCCAGCGCAGGCTGAGCACGGCGCAGCAGCAAGGTGATGGCAATGGCTTTGGTCTCGGCCTTGGCCAGAGCGGTCTGCAGCCCGCGAATCGAGAAGAACCGGAACCGCGCCGGGAACGCGAAATACTCATGGAGCAGCCGGTGCCCCTGGAAGCTGCGGTGCGAGTACGGCAGCAGGGCCTGCGACTGCTCGTAGCCTTCTGCCTGCAGGGCATCGGCTGGCAGGTGGGCCCAGACCCGCGAGGGGTCCTGCGCATCGTGCACCACGATGCCGATCAGCGACTCGTGGATCAGCTCCTGCAGGTGCGATGCCACCGCATCGCCTGCCGAGATGTGCACCTCCAGCCGGTCCATGCGCAGGTCGCAAAAACGCAGCGCTCCACGGGTGGACAGGTCGATGCGCAGGTGTGCCGCAGGCTCTTCGGGCAGGCGCAGCCGCGACAGCGGCAGGTCCAGCGGCGGGCCGCCAAGACGGGCCTGCGTGAGATCGATCGGCCACAACGTGAGCTCGTGCCCGGTGCGGAAATCGCACGGCGTCTGCTCCTCCGCCGTCTTGCGCGCCCTCAGCACGCTGCCCACCGGCAGCGTGTAGCCATCGGCCAGGCTGCCTTCGCTCGCGCTGGGGTCCATCTGCACCACCACCATCGACGGCGTGGGGGCCAGATAGTGCGGACAGACCATTTCCAGAATGCGCTGGGAGAGCCGCGGAAACTCCGCATCCATCTTCATCTGGATGCGGGCGGTCAGGAAGCTGAACCCTTCCAGCAGGCGCTCCACGTAGGGGTCGGCCACCTCCAACTCGCGCAGCGACAGGCGGCCAGCCACCTTGGGAAAGGCGGCCGCGAATTCGGCGCCCAGCTCCCGCAGATAGCTGAGCTCACGGTTGTAGTACTCGACCAGGCGAGGATTCATCGGGACATGCCCTCCGGCACATCGAAGACCGGTCGGATGGCGCAAATATGCATGGCCTGGATCACTTCACCGTAAATCAGAGACGACCACCTGCCCGGTTTCCAGGTCCAGGCTGGTCTTGAGCAGCAATTCCATCGGATAAGGCGCGGACCAGAACTGGCAGCGGATTTCGAACTGCAGCGTGTTGTGGTGGCTGAACAGCTTGCTGGAGGGGGCCAGGGCCACCGTCAGCGTGTCGCGAAGGATGCGGGGCTCGTGGGCCAGGATGGACTTGCGGATGGCTTTCTCGATGTCCTTCCAGTCCAGCTCGGACAGCAACTGGCCTGCCAGTGGCGTCATGCCGAAGTTGATCACCGACCGTTCTGCCTCGGGAAGGCCTTCGAAGTCGATGTGCGAGGTCGCATCCGAAGCGTTGAGCAACCAGTTCAGATCCCGCAACAAGGCCTGGCGCAGGCGGGCCTCGGTGACATAGACGGCATCGGCACGCTCGGTGCGCTTGCTGGGCTCGTGGTCCGTCAGGCGGTCCAGCAGGGCCGGCTGCAGGCGGTCCTTTCCGTTGCCGAAGTTGTCATTGGGGCGCGTGGTCGCCATGGATCGGATCAGCCCTGGGTCGATTCGGCCGTGAACTTGATGCGGCGCACGTCCAGCAGCGCATGGTCTGCCTGCTCGGAAATCCACACGCGCTGGCCGAGGCCAGCCACCTGTTCCTGCCCCAGATCGCTCCACTCGGTGGTGCGCGACAAGCGCACGCCATCGGATGCCACGCTCTCCGAGCCCGGGTACCGCGTGGGAATGAATCCGAGCATCTGCCCGCCGTTGACCAGCGTCACCTCGCAGGCCGACCAGACCAGATCGCGCAAGTCCTGCGGTTTTTCGAAGTTGATCTGCTGGATCGCGGTGAAAGGAACCCAGTAGTACCCGCCGTTGGCATACAACTCGCAGACCGGGCCCAGCCGCGCATCGGAATCCGCCAGCCACTCGAACGGGCTGCCGTCCAGTTCACCTGGCGAAGCAGGTGCCTCGTCGAAGGCACTGCTGCGCAGTTCGGCGGCCTTTTCGGCCTGGCCGTCCGCCGCGCACTGGAGCGCCTCGACCATCCAGCCCAGCCAGGCCGGTGGGTCCCCCAGAATCTGCGGCGTGCGCCGGCCAGCGAACACGTCCCGCCGAGCCACTTCGCAAAGAATCACCTCGCGGTAGGCCTTGGCCATCGGCGCCGTCTTGGGGTCCAGTTGCGCGCAGATCTGCAATTGGTCGAGCGCCTTCTGCCACTCGCCGAACAGCACCAGCATCTGGAAGTAGTAAACGCGCAGAGACGCATCCGCCGGATCCTTGCGAATGGCCTCCTTCAACGAACTCAGCTGCGTATCCAACGGAAGCTTGGAATCAAAGATCATGGGACGGATGGGACCTTGAACGAAAGGGCATGAAGACAGCGCCGCCGATGCATCCTCCCGGCGGGAAGCCGGCGCGAGACCAGGGCCGATGCCATGTCAGGCACCCCGTGGTCTGCGCCCATCGAAAGTCAGCGCGGTGGTGAATCCACAGGCGTGGGAGTCATGACCCCTGACGCCTGTCGCAAGAGCGCTGGATCAGTTGCCGGCTTGCTTGACCGACGGCAGCTTGGAAACCAGGCGCAGCGAAACGGTCAGGCCTTCGAGTTGGTAGTGCGGACGCAGGAAGAACTTGGAGGTGTAGTAACCCGGGTTGCCCTCGACCTCTTCCACTTGCACTTCGGCAGCCGCCAGCGGCTTGCGGGCCTTGGTTTCCTGCGACGAGTTGGCTGGATCGCCATCGACGTAATTCATGATCCAGTCGTTCAGCCACAGCTCCATGTCGGAACGCTCCTTGAACGAGCCGATCTTGTCGCGCACGATGCACTTGAGGTAGTGCGCAAAGCGGCAGCAGGCGAACATGTAAGGCAGGCGCGCGGACAGATTGGCATTGGCCGTAGCGTCGGCGTCGTAGTATTCGGCCGGCTTGTTCAGCGACTGCGCACCGATGAATGCGGCCACATCGGAGTTCTTGCGGTGCACCAGGGGCATGAAGCCGTTCTTGGCGAGTTCCGCTTCGCGGCGGTCGCTGATGGCGATTTCGGTCGGGCACTTCATGTCCACGCCACCATCGTCCGTCGGGAAGGTGTGGGCAGGCAGGTTGTCCACCGCACCGCCGGACTCGACGCCGCGGATGGACGTGCACCAGCCGTAGTACTTGAACGAGCGGTTGATGTTCACGGCCATCGCATAGGCCGAGTTGGCCCAGCAATACTTGCTGTGATCGCCGCTGGCGGTTTCCTCTTCGAAATCGAATTCGTCCACCGGGTTGGTCTTGGCGCCGTAGGGAAGGCGCGCCAGGAAACGCGGCATGGCCAGGCCGATGTACTTCGAATCATCGGACTCGCGCAGGCTGCGCCAGGCGGCGTACTCGGTGTTGGTGAAGATCTTCGTCAGGTCGCGGGGATTGGCCAGTTCCTGCCAGGATTCCATCTGCATCATGGCGGGCGAGGCGCCGGAAATGAAGGGGCAATGCGCCGCGGCAGACACCTTGGCCAGTTCGCCCAGCAATTCCACATCGGTCGGGCTGTGGTCGAAGTGGTAGTCGCCCACCAGGCAGCCGAAGGGCTCGCCACCGAACTGACCGTATTCCTCTTCGTACACCTTCTTGAAGATGGGGCTCTGATCCCAGCCCACTCCCTTGTAGCGCCGCATGTTGCGATGCAGTTCCTTCTTGGAGATGTTCATCACGCGGATCTTGAGCATCTCGTCCACTTCGGTGTTGTGGACCAGATGGTGCAGACCGCGCCATGCGCCTTCCAGTTGCTGGAATTCGCTGTGGTGAATGATCTGGTTCACCTGCTCGGACAGCTTGCGGTCGATTTCCGCAATGATGGCCTGCACCGTTTGATAGGCGTCATCTGACAGCGTCGCGGAGGCCGCCAGGGCCTGCTGGGCCAAGGTCTGTACCGCGGCTTCGACGGCCTCGCGTGCCTGATCGGTCTTGGGCTTGAATTCTTTTTGCAGCAGCGAAGCGAATTCGTTGCCTTCGAGTGTCTGGGCGGCTGGTGCCGCTTCCATTTGGCGTGCGTTCATGGTCGGGTCACTCCTCGCTTATTTCACGTCCGTCGATGGTTCAGCGCTGTCGGCCGGCTTGGGCATGGCGGCGAGCGATTTGAGCAATGCCGGATCCTTCAAGACCTTGCTGATCAATTCTTCGGCCCCTTGCTTGCCGTCCATGTACGACAGCAGGTTGTGCAACTGCGTGCGTGCCTCGAGCATGGAATTGAGCGCACCGACCTTGCGGGCGATGGCCGCGGGCGAAAAATCCTCCATGCTGTCGAACGTGAGTTCGATGTGCAGGCGACCATCGCCGGTCAGGGTATTGGGCACGTTGAAAGAGACGCGGGGCTTGATGGACTTCATCCGCGCATCGAAATTATCGATGTCGATTTCCAGGAATTTGCGGTCGGCAATCTCCGGCAACGCTTCGACAGGCTTGCCGGACAAGTCGGCCATCACGCCCATCACAAACGGGATCTGCACTTTCTTTTCAGAGCCGTAGATTTCCACGTCGTATTCGATCTGGACCCGGGGCGCGCGATTGCGAGCGATGAATTTCTGACCACTCTTGCCCGTTTTGCTCAGTGTCATGATGTAACTTCTCTTTTCCTAGGATTTATAAAACGTGAGCGTAGGGTCTTGTGAAGGCATCGCAATTACAATGACTTCGCAACAACACCAACTTACAAATTCATAACAAAATGGAACACCCATTTGTTTGGGCGCGCCGTCTCACCGTTCTTGGTCGGCTGGATTACTACCCTGTTACTGGAACATACCGCAAAGAGGGTCCGCGGATCCAGGCTCCAACCCATGAATGGAACTTTGGACAGGCTGCAGTATCCGCACTGCGCTCCGTCCCGCAAGTATCTCCAGCCCTTCGCACCTAAATGCTACAAAACGTTTACATAGGGCTCTTCACCCCAGTGATATTTTCCACTTGGGCCACACTGTCTGGAGACAGTTCGCGAAGAATGTCCAGAAAGTCCAGGCCCATCAGCCGCACGGCCCTTCGGATCAGCAAGGGAGCAGGATTGGTAGGCTCGGTGCGTTCCAGAAATTCAGCAATCTCCATCAGGCGCGACACGGCATCGGACCGCGTGCGCAGCGCAAATCCCTGGTTGGCGGCGACAGCCACAAGCGTTTCAGCAGGTACGGCTCCCGCCTCTTCCACCGCGTCCGACACCGGCGCGGCAGCATCGGCATCCTTGGGAATCAGATCGCGAAGCACGCTGAACACGCCGCGAATCTGCTCCAGATCGGGTCGTTGGTCCGCGTCGAGTCGATCGCGGAAGATGGCTTGCATCGAATCGAAAGCCTCGCTGGCCACGACCCATGCGCGGAGCGTCTCGTTGCCCTGCCGCCAGGCGTCGAACACGGCACCACGCAATTGATCCAGCGACATCTTGATGGTGCCATCGGCTGCCGTGCCGCGCGCCAGGGCCTCTGCATCCCGGACATTGATCGCACCCGCAGCAGACCGCAAGAAATCCTGTTGGCGAAGATCCCGCAGTTGCCCGGTGACGTCGTTCAGCGAAGCCACCGCATTCATCCGCATGAAGTGATCGCCGTCTTCCGGCAGCGGATGGAGGTGATCCCAATGCTGGCTGAACATGGCAGACATCAGCTGCACCCCCTGGGACATGCCGCGAACGCCCTGCGTGTTGGTCAGGGCTTGGGACAGCTTCGCTACCACCCGGATGTCTTTGGTGCGAGACAGGAGCGCCGTGGAGCGCTTTTCCACGTCACGCCAGTCCGGTGGCTCCGCCGGGATCACGGTCTCGCCGAACTGCTGCTCCGGTTTGCCATTCGCGGCGTTTTCCAGGGCAAGAAACTCGGCGTCGTACGTCAGGTCCTCACCGCAAGGTGGGGCATCGCTGGTGGGCGCCAGCAGGGCGTCAAGATCGATCATTCAAATACCTGTCAGTTCGCATCGAAGATGCTCGCTCGGGCTCAATAAAAGAAGAAAGAAGGGCACCGACATGGCTAGGGGGCCTTTTTGAAAAGCCGAGAGAACAGATGGCCATCGAAGGCACCTCCGTGCTCCACCATTTCGCTGCCCCCCGCCGCATCGGACCACCAGACGCTGCGCGCCTGTTGCGAGCGCAAGATATCGCGCCCGGCGCTCCAGGGCCGGCCATTGACGATACCGCCACCGGACGATGGGCTCAGCCCCAGGTCCGCCAGGATGCCCGCCATCGAAGGCGCAGCCGCTGGTGCAGGTGCAGGCTTGTCTGCGTGAAACGGCCATGGCAACGAAGAAAGCCGTGCATCCAGTTCTTCCGCAGGCAGGGCCAGCCTGCGGGCCTCGATGATGGCGTCCCGCGTGCCAGAGAAGAACCGCTCCAGCGTCGGGTCGGATACCAAAGCGCTGGTCCGATCGGTGGCGATGGCCACCGCCGTGATGGGATAGCACCGCCCGATGCGGTCCGCACTCGGGGCCAGCACACCGCACACCGGCAAGGTCTTCCCGCCCAGGCTGGCAATGAAGAACCACAGCGGCGATTGAATGAAGCCAGGCTCCCATTGCCCCGGGCCCTGCGCGCGCAATTGCTCCAGCCCGCGGCTCAACCAGGCGTCCCATTCGTCACCGATGGCACGGGGCATCCTGCGTCCCACGAAATCGCCCTGCCCCGGCAGCTTTCCAAACCAGGCGATGCGGGACTGCACTTGCGGCGACGCTTGACTCACAGGTTGCCAGGACACTCGAACTCCTCCATGGCTTTGAGACGGAAAGGATTCAGCACGCTGCCTGTGGTGATTTCGAATCGCAGGCGCCGCCCATCGATATTGAAAGCCGCGATGAAGCGCTCAGGTGCGTTGCCAGGCAGAATCTGCGCCCGGTCGAAGAACCGGTGCAATGCCCAAGGTCCTTCGGTGACCAAGCCGGTGTTTTCGGCCCCCGATCCGGTCAACTGCAGCCGGACCTGCCCCGTGCCACGAGCACCCGGCCAGTTCACCGACTTCGGAATCTGAGGCCCGTGCTGGTAGCGCAGCACTTCGCCATCGACATCCAGCACCATTTGCGTGATGGCAGCATCCATCTCCAAGGGCTTGATGTCCAGCCGGATCGAGGGGGCCTTCCCGCCGGCCCGGAAGTAGACATCCCGAATGACGGAGGCGCGCTGGAACGAAGCCAGCGCGGCAGAGCCGCCCACTGGCGAACCGTCCACACCCTGCTTGAAGCTCCAGGGGTTGGTGGAAATATCGACCATCGGCTGCAGCGTGGTGCGGAAAAATTCATCCATGGTGCCGCCCACGGAGAACAGGCGGGCGAAGTCATCCGTCGTCACATCGCGGCCTGCGCTGCGCGTGAAGGGATAGCGACCCAGGATCGCGCGCCGGCAAAAGGCGCCGATCGTGGCGTTGAGATTACCGCCCACCGCGGCGCGCACGTCGCGACCCACGAAAGCCGAAGTGGCTCCCGCCAGATCTTCGTACATGACGTTGAGAGGTGGCGGCACGCGCTTGGCTTCCGTGCGTACCCGCTCCAGCGTGGCGGACAGCGAAGGCGGAACCGTGCCACCGGCACTGACCTGCTGCCGCGCCGATGCGATCACCGCCGCCGCCTCGTTCAGCACCTGCAGGCTCGCGGTCATGGGAGAAGGACCCGAGCCGTTCGAAGTAGCCAGCCGCCGATACTCGCGGAAGCGAAAATCGACCAGATCCGCCTCCAGCGTACCGCTGGAGGTCAGCCCCGCCACATTCACCTGCTTGCCGGTCAGGCGGCTCAACTGCTCCTGCTCTTCCTTGATGCGGTTGATTTTCTCGCCCAGCCAACTGCTGGTTCCGCCCCCCGCGGAAGGGCGCTGGCCGAGGGTGGTTTCCTTCGCGACGGCTCGAATGAACTGCTCCAGGCTGGAATTGGCGGCAGAGTACAGGCGAGCCTGCTCTCCCGCCTGATCGAGGGAGGCGATGCGCACCGGGCGCACATCGGCCAGGAAGTCCTCCCAGAGCTTGGCGTACTCCATCAGGTAAAGCCGCTTGACCTCGAGCGCCAGCTGACCGGTCAGCACTTCGTTGGCCGTACTGCGCCGCCCATCCGCCTTGCCCAGCACCCAGCTTTCCTCCTGGGACAGCAACGCCGTGACCTTGGGCAGTTCCTGCGCGAACGCCCCGTAGTACCCGTCATAGGTGAACAGGCCGGAAATGCCCTGGGTCAGCGGACGGCCACTGCGGCGGGAGAACACCTGTGGCGCCTCGGGACCGCTGGCGCGAACCACCGTGAATTCGGGCGGCAACGAATTGCCCGTGAGCAGCAATTGCTTGAGCCGGCTGTAGGCCCGTTGTGCCGGCGACATCTGGGCCAGCCGCTGGCGCACTTCGGCCACCAGCTGCTGATCCATCGGCACCGGGGCCACCAGCGCGCGGTCTTCCATCAGATTGTCGAGGTGATGCGCGAGCTGGTTGACGACGCCGGATTGCACCAAACCAGGCGGAAGAGACGTTTCCCAATCGTTGACCATCCATGCACGGATGGCCTTGGCATTGAAGCGCTCGGGCTCGTACAGCATCAGGTAGACCTTCAGCGCTTCGAAGCTCGCCTCCGGGTTGCTCGTGGACGTCTGCTGCAGCGACCGGCGCAAATGCCGGGACAGGCGCGGCAGCCAGGCATCTTCGAGCAGGCGCATGTAGGTGGCATCCGCAGCCGTCTGAACCTTGGGCACCTGCAGCAAGCCCTGACGCCAGCTCAACGGGGCGGAGTCGCCCTCGTAGCGTTGACTCACGGCCAGGGACTCCGCATTGTTCAACAGCGGCAGCAAGCTCACCATGTCTTCGGGGTCGGCGTCGCGGGCATCGTTGACCGCCTGCTTGAGCGCGGGAACCCGGTCTTTCACTTCTCCGATGTAAGCCACATTGTTGTCGTGGCTGACGGTCCAGGCGACGGTCACACCGACCAGGGCCAGAACCAGGGCAATGAGCCCCCCTGCCTGGGCAAGGCGCAACTGCCGTTCTTTCTTGGCATTGCGGCCAGTCAAGCCCGCTTCATTGAACATCACGCCTTTGAGCAGCGTTTCAATGAAATAGCTCTTGCCGCTTTTGGCCCCCACCGAAGCCCCTGCAGGGGAAGGAACCGCGAACCGGCGCGAGAGTGCCGAAAGCACCCGGTCAAATGGCATGCCCTCTTGCGTTCCGCTGGTGAAATACACGCCCCGGAAAAGCGGCTTTTCCTTAAACCGGGACGATGCGAAGATGGTGGAAAGCGTTTCCTGCAACACGTCGCGCAAACCGACGAACTGCTGCGGCAGGCCATAGATCAAGCCCCGGCGCGCCAGATCGGGCTCGGAGAGCAGGCGCTGCGGCAACAGGCGATTGATCTGCCCTGCCAGCTCGTCGAATTCAGCGCGGAAGCGGGCTGCCGGCTCCTCTTGCACACCCCCTTCGTTGTATGGGCTGGTGAACCCCCAGACCTGGGCCCGCTCCTCGCGATTCATGTTGCCGAAGAATTCGTTGAACCCGGCCAGCAAGTCGGTCTTGGTGACCAGCACATACACGGGGAACTTGATCGCAAGCTCTTCGCACAGTTCGCCCAGGCGCATGCCAATCAGCCGCGCCAGGCGTTCACGCTCCGCGTCGGTGCTGCTCAGCAACTCCTGAACACTCAACGTGACCAGCACGCCATTGACAGGCTGCCGCCCCCGGAATCGGCGCAGCAAGGACAAGAATCCGCCCCAGGCGGCCTTGTCTTGGGTCTCATCGCTTTCCTGGGTCGTGTAACGTCCTGCGGTGTCCAGAAGCACCGCCTGATCGGTGAACCACCAGTCGCAATTGCGCGTGCCACCCACGCCTCGAATCGAAGCCTTTCCGAACTGCGCCTCCAGCGGAAAATCCAGACCGGAATTGACCAGCGCCGTGGTCTTGCCCGAGCCGGGCGAGCCGATGATCAGATACCAGGGCAACTGGTAGATGTAGCGGCGATTCAGCCGTCCGAACCAGCCTTGTTCCGTTTGTCCAAAGCGCGTCTTGCTCAAAACGCTGATCGCTTCCTTGAAGCGGGTTTCGAGTTCGGCAACTTCTTCTTCCCCTGGACCGGCTTTTTCAGCCGGCCGGTCACCCGTGCCGAACCGGGCCAGTTGGGACAGCAGGCGAGCGTTCATCTGCTTCGCACGCCACCACTGAACCAAGAGCTTCAAGAACCAGAACGCGAAGATCGCAAAGATCAACCATCCACGGACCTGAGGGCTTTCCAGGGGTTGGTAAGGCTTGATGTAGATCAGCGGTCCGATGAACCAGATGACCAAGCTCAAGAGCACCAGTCCCAGCAGGACCAGCGTGAACCGGTTGAACAGGAAATCGAATATCTTGCGGAACATGCTTATTTTTGATTGGTGGCGCCGCCCCGGGGATTGGCACCCGGGGTGATCTGCAGCTCGCTGTCACGGGTCTGCGGGGCAACATGCAAAACGATCTCCACGCGGCGATTGAGCGCCCTGCCTTCCGGTGTGGTGTTGGGCGCCACCGGATCGCTTTCTGCGCGGCCTTCGGCATGCAACCGGCGCCCATCGGAGACGCTCTTCGTCAGCATGGTGGTGACGGCCTGCGCACGCTCCTGGGACAAATGCCAGTTGGAAGGAAACCGAGCGGTGCGAATGGGAGAGTTGTCGGTGTAACCATTGACCACCACTTTCCCTGACACCTCGTTCAACGCGGCGGCAATGCGCTCGATCACGCCGACATACCGAGGCTTCACCACCGTGGCCCCGGCATCGAACAAACCATCACCGCGCAGGATGATGATGCTTCGGTCGGCCAGGTCGTTGACCTCTACCAGACCCTCTCGAATTTCGGGCTCCAGGAACTGGCGCAACCTGGGCTTGGGCGCAGCGGCGATGACGGCAGGGGCCTGCGGAAGGCGAATGCCGTTGATCGAAGCGAACAGATCGTCGGACCGCGATGCCAAGCGGTAGTTGAACCAGAGGAAGATCAAAAACGCGATCAGCAAGGCCAGTGCGGCCGCTACCCAAAAAGGAATCAACGTCCAAGGCGGCACCGCCGCGCGCTGAACGCCACGCCAATGCAGCGACAAGGCACCGCTGCGGTCCCCCCTCGCCCCTTCGATGACCTGGAGCAGCCGGGCCTTGAGGCTCTCCAGCTGGCTCTTGCCGTTTTCGACGACGTGGTACCGGCCTTCGAAACCCAGCATCAGGCAGAAATACATCAACTCGATGAGGTCGATGTGCTGGTTGGGCGTTTGCACCAGCTTCGAGAGCAGCTGGAAAAACTTTTCACCGCCCCAGGTTTCGTTGTGCAACGCAACCAGAAGGCTGTACTTGGGCCAGACACCCGAGCCGCCCCAAGGGGTCTGCGCCGCCGCCTCGTCGATCGCCGTGCAGATGCAATACCGGGCGCCGATGATGGTCTCCATCGGCACGCCGGTGTTGCCGGCCCGGCTTTCGAACTGCCGGATGTTTTCCAGCAGAAACTGCTGAAATCCGCCAGGGTCGCCATTGGTGGCCATGGCCCGGATCTGAGGGATCAGATTCAGCAGCGTGTTGGAGGCAGCCACGAGGGGGTTGCCCCCGCTGACGACATCCGGAAGCGCCGTTTCGCGCACCGCGCCGCCAGAGGCTTGGGGTGCCGAGGCCCCAGCCCGAGGCGCGGCAGTTCCGGTGCCGGTATCGAAGGCAAATACATTGCCAGAGGTTTGAATGGACATATCGGTTCTTAACGGCGAATGGCCCACATCTCAAGCTGCAGTTCAGGAAACTCGCCGGAGACGTGCAAGGCCAGGCCGCCGGAGTTTTGAAGTTGGCGCCACAGGTCGTGCGCCGTATCCAACTCGAAATACGAGTAACCGGCGTGGTAGGGAATTTCGCGGGGAGCGACCGGCAGGGACCGCAGAGTGACGCCAGGCAAATGCAGATTGACCAAGTCCCGAATGCGCTCCACCGGGCCCAGTTTGATCTGGGTCGGAAAGTGCGCCCGCAGAA
This sequence comes from Acidovorax sp. SUPP2825, assembly GCF_030158995.1. Classification (NCBI taxonomy): domain Bacteria; kingdom Pseudomonadati; phylum Pseudomonadota; class Betaproteobacteria; order Burkholderiales; family Comamonadaceae; genus Acidovorax; species Acidovorax sp. SUPP2825. The sequence continues at coordinate 31,225 of NZ_BQXK01000019.1, forward strand.
ACTCCACCGTCGCCTGCGAATGCACCGCCAACACGAAGTCGCAACTGGTCAAGAGCTCGGTGCTCGGGATCAGTGCAACATGCACGCCATACTGGCGTTCCTGCAGTTCGATCTGGATGGCGTTTTGCTCCAGCACCGAAGACAGGCCACGCCGCAGCTCCAGCATCAATGGCAGGAAAGAGCTTCGCAAATCGTCATGGTCATAGGCAGGCATGGGCGCAGGACGCCGCTGGTCGCGCGTGAAAGTGGCCAGTTCGCCCGCCATTTTGAGAAGGTCATCGAACAGCCGCTCCGGATGGATGGCGCGGATCCGAACCCAGTGTTCCACCGCCGGCTCCCAGCGGTTCAGGAACTGGAGCATCAGGAAGTCGCCGACCTCCCCCACGCCGCCACGACCCGGCTGGGTCAAGCGCTCTTCCAACGCTGCGCCACGCTGGCGCAGCAGGCCAAACAGCTCACGGCAGAACACTGCGAGGTTGGACATGTCGGCATTGGTGACGACCGTGGGTATGAAGGTGGGGTCCAACAGCAGCGAGCCATCTGCGCGGCGCTCCACCACCTGCACCAACGGCAGGCTGACCCAGCCATCGGCAATGTCCTGCGATGCACGCAGTGCGAGCTTGATCTGTCCGACCTGCACCTCGGCCGCCTGCGCGCCGACGTCGTTGGAATCCGCCACTTCGATCACTTCTGCGGCATAGCGCACGAGCGCACTCGGCTCTGACCCCAGGGACACCTCAGCAGCCATGCGCCGGCGCATCGGCAAAGCCAGGTGAATGACCGTGTCTTTGACGTCTTTGCCGATGCTCAATGCGGGCGGAGGCTCGTCGTGATGGGGAAAGCTGAAAGGCGTGCCGTCCGGCAACACCCCTTCGGCAGAGATCAAGCCGATCTTGCCCAGCGCGAGAAGCTCCGTATCCAGGACGAGGCTCGAAAACCCCCAGAAGAAGAACTGCGTGGGCAGCGTGCGTGCCTGCACCAGAAAATCGGTGAATCGATCTTGCTGCTGAAAATGCTGAGGGCGCAAGAACATGCCCTCCGCCCATACGACCTTGCGCTGCCAGACCATGATAGTTACTGCGTTTTTTCTTGGATTTGAACTTTGACGGCGTCCTGGGAGACGGTGACCAGATATCGCACGGGCTTCAGGCGTTCGGTCTCACCCAGCCCCCACCAGCGCCGGCGCATCTCCACCGAATTGGGTGCCGGCGCAGTGGCGCGCCAAGTGCTTTTCTCCAGGTCACGGTAGCCCGCGAAAAATGCAAAGGCACGGACCTCGGCACTTCCCTTGCGCTCGAAGACGCGCCGCTCTCCGGGCACCACCAGAAACTCTTCGCGTCGCACGAAGTCGCTTGCCAGTTGCGCTTCGTCCTTTTCTTGCAGGTCTAGAAAACTGGCCTTGTCGAACGCCGCGGTGGCACGCAATTCGTACATCCGAAGCAAGATAGGCTTGGGAGCGCCATGCACATCGGGATTGAGCTTGGCATCGGCGACCACTTCGAAAATGGCCGGCGGAACGGCAGTAGGGGCTTCCTGGGGGCGATTCATCGAACTGATGACACCGCATCCGGCAAGGCCCAGTACACCGACACCCACGGCCCCTCCGAGCAAAGCACGGCGCAATCCATAAACCCGATCAAGCATCGTCGATTCCTTTGTTGGTAGAACTGTTTTCACAGCCCGTCTTCACTGGGTGACACCCAAATGGCGAATGCGCTGAAGTTGTCCTGATGCGGCTTCCCCTGCGCACGCAGCGTGGCCTCCATGTGCTCCAGCCAATCTTCCGGGTTCTGGCTGAGCCGCAATGCCTCTTCCATATCGTCTTCATGAATGCCTTCCCAAAGCCCATCCGAGCACAGCAGGAAGGCATCTCCTGCAACCAGATCGACGGCCTTGGAAAGCACCGTGGGAGGAATCTGCGACTCGGCCCCGATGGCGCCCGCAAGAACGCTTCGGTTCGGAAGATCCCGAGGGTCCTCGTTGCGATAGACCCCCGCGTGCAGCAGCTGCTGCACCACGCTGTGGTCTTCCGTCATGCGATGCACTCGCTGGTCCCTGAACCAATACAGGCGTGAATCGCCCCAATGCGCCCAGAGCGCACGGCCTTTGGCCAAGTCCAGGCACAGCAGGACCACCGTGGCACTCATGTGTCGGCGAGAAACCGACAACGGTTGCTCCACCGCGACCGTATGCTCGGCCAGCGAAATCAACGAGGCCAGGCCTGCGGGCGCGAACAGCGGGTTGTGGCGAAAGCCATCCAGAACCGCGTTGACCGTCAGCCGCGCAGCCAATCCGCCGTGGCCGTGGCCGCCAGCCCCATCGGCCAATGCGCAGCAAAACCCGCGGCCTCCCACATCCACCATTCCCAGGAAATCGTCATTGGTCGCGCGCGAGCCCCTGTCCGAGAGCGACGCTGCGGTGAGACGGAACCGATACTGATCGCCAACAACATGTGCAATCACAACTTGGCCTTTGCAGCGGCTTCCGCGTTCTCATAGGCTTCCAGGAAAGCCTGGCCAGAAAAGGCGGTGAGATCGTCCTCCGCATCCCGGCGGATGGCATCAAAGTTTTTCTTGTATTCGTCCCACAAAGCCGCCTTGCGGCCGATGGAGGAAACCTTTCCAAGCACCCCGCCGATGGAAGCAGCCTGCTTTTCCAGCTCGACCGGATCAAAGCGCGCCAGCGCCTCGGCATAGGCCGCCCGAATACCGGCCATCAATGCCAACTGGTGCACACACAGGTCCTGGTAGGCGTCCTTCATGGCCGGAACTGGCTGCATGAACCCCGGAAAATTCTGTCCAATCATCTGCATGATGACGCCATCCGGCGTGGGCAAGAACTTCAAGGGGTTGTTGGCACCGGAGGCGATCACCGTGACGCCCGCGCGAAACTCCCGCTTGATCTCGGAGCGGGCTGCCAGCAAGTCAATGGTTCCCTGCACTGCGACACGGAACGCCTCGCCAAAAGATCGCATGAACTCCGGCGTGAGCGTGGGCTCCAGTTTCTTCGGCAACACCCCGGCGCCATCCAGAAAAGCGGTGACCAACGCGCTCAACTCCGCGGGAGGCATGGCCGCCAGTCCTGGCAAGGTAGCCGGTGCAGGAAAGTCGGAAGAAGGCGAAGGCGAAGGCGAAGGCGAGAGTGCAGGTGCAGGTGCAGGTGCAGGTGCAGGTGCAGGTGCAGGTGCAGGTGCAGGTGCAGGTGCAGGTGCAGGTGCAGGTGCAGGTGCAGGTGCAGGCAAATTGGATGGCGGAAGCGGCTCCACAGGTGCCGCAAAGGACATGATTTCTTCCCGGTATTGCCGTGGCCGATCTTCCAAGAAGGCCGGCGGGACTGCACCTTTTTCCAAGACTGGCGACACCGGCTCGATGGGAGGCAGCCAATCGGAATCCGCTGCAAGCACTCCGCCTCCGAAGCTGTCCAGGTTCAGCCCTTCCACCTTGCGAAGGCCTGGCAAAGGCGCTACCAAAGGCTCGTTCGGTGCCGGTATCGCCAGATCGACAGGCGCGACCTTGGCCTTCGTGGAGGACACCGCCGCATCGACGCTGATGGCCTCGATTCCCAACGCCCCCACAGGAAGACGCTCGTCCATACCGCTTCCAGCAATCGCGCTCTTCGGCATGCTGAAAGCCTGCGATAGATCACATCCAGGCACTGCGAGTGAATTGTCTTGAAGGGCTGGCGTTTCGCGGTCCTGCTGGAACAGACGCAACGGGTCCAACTCGTTGCGGGGTTCAAGCGCCTTGGGCAGGCCTGTATGGGCAGGATTGTCCATCTGATGCTCGAAGCGTCCGGAGACCGGCAACGCTTTCAGCAACTCGTCATGGCGAAGATTGGCGACGTCCGTCAGACTCTTCGTCTGCAAGCCTCCGGCCCAAGGGTCGCCCTTTTGCGCCTGCTTCTTCGGGTCCTGTGCAAACAGATCGAAATCGTCCGGGATGACCAGTGCACGATGCGCAACTGCTGGCGCGCTCCGAGGCAATGGGGTGTCGTCCCATCCGGAAGGCAGCGGCGCAGTGGCAACCCCGGCGGTCGGAGATAGGTCTGCCGGCACCAGAGGCACTTGCAAACCGGCATCCCGAGACGCATCGGAGACCAGAGGCTCGGCTTCCACACCTGAAGGCAGCTCGGCAGTGGCCGCCTCTTCTTGCGGCATCGCCATGAACGCAGGCACGGCCGGCCGTTCTGCGTCGGCGGATGCCTCGATGGGATTTGAAACCAGGCCCAGGATGGCAAAAGGATTGCTGTCGCCCGCATCAGCCGGGGCTTGCAACTCCTCCAGCAGGCCGCTTGCAGGCGCCTGCGGAGCGGCACCGGGGGCCTGCAAGGGTGCGACCGGCGCAACGTCTGCTTTGACGGTTGGCGCGAGAGCTTGCGCCGCTGGTGCAGGCAAGGCCTGCCCTGGCAGCAACGCGTACAAGCGATAAGGACCGATGACCACTTCATCACCGATCGCCAGCGGCACCTCTTCGCCAGAGCGTACCTCTTGTCCAGCCACAGTGATGGAGCGGCGCTCGCACAGGTTGGCGATGAAAGCCGCCTCGGACTCCATGCGGACCATCGCATGCACGCGGGCCACACTGGCATCGGAGTCGGGCAGCACCAACTTGTTCTGCCCTCCTCGGCCGATGGTGCCTCCGGCAACGCCGAAAACTGCAGACCAAGTCCGATCCACTGCAAGATCGGCCTGTTGAGCGACTCTGAGTTCGACTTTATCCATGGACGGTGCCTGACTGATCCGCTTTGCTTAAGGGGCTTTTCGACTGCTGCGCTGCTTTGCACGGGCTGCCGCAGCGCGCGCCGCATTGAACTCCCGGCCCCAAACGGGGTGCCCCTTTTCCGCCTCGGTCAACTGAAAGGTGGGATCTTGTTCGAGCGCCAGATCGAAATGCTGGCGGCATTGCCTGAGCCGGCCCATCGCACAGTGGCTGAAAGCGATGAACTTGAGCACTTTCACCTGGGAGGCCAGCGGCAGTTCAGGAGCGCCGATCAAAGGGGTCAACGCAGCAATCGCATCGTCGTAACGACCATCTGCGTACACATCCAAAGCACGCGCCAGCGCTTGTTCCTTGGCTGCCACCGGATCTTGCTTGGCAGGTTCAGGCACGGCAGGCTGCTGGGTTGCGGCATCCGCCCCCGGCGTCGCCGCGCCCTGGGGGGGCGTCTGGCAGGCAGTCAGCAACAGGCCGAGCATGCACTGGCCAACAATCAAAGGAAATCTGTATTTCATGCTACCTCGCATCAAAATCATGTTCGATGGTGAACGTTTCACCATCGATGACCGTGATCACTTTCTTAACGGTTTCAAAGCCTGGATTAGACAACTCCAGCGAATGGGAGCCAGCCGACAACTTCAACTGCGTCAATGGAGGACTCACCCCCATCGCCTTGCCATCAACTTGCACATGGCCCCAGGGCGAAAGCCGAATGCGCACATTGAATGCGGCGTCTTTCTCTGCGGTCTTGAAAAGCGCGCTAACCGGCACGGAATTCGATGTCTGAGCGGCAGTCACCCGGGGTGCGGGAACCGCGGCTGCGGCGACCGCATCCGCGGCCCGGGCAGTACCAGGGGTTGTCCCAGGGACTGCAGAGGCATCCAGCACCGGTTTACCGCAGCGGGTGGCCCATCGTGCCTGCGAACGGAAATAAGCGCTGCTCCAGGGCGTGTTGTTGAGTTCATAACCATCGATCTTGAACGAAGGGCGTACCGCGAACGCCGCATCGAATTCCGATTCGCAGCGCTTGCCCTCTCCGTTCGTGCAATAGATGAATGCCAAATACTTATGCGCTGACGCGCGCTCCTGTCCATCCGGAAGGCCGGCAAACAAGGCCGATTGAAACGCTCGCTCGGCGGTCTGAAAGTCTTTGGCGTCAAACAGCGCAATGCCTTGACCCAAATATTGCCGCCCGGTGTTGACCGGGGACGTTTCAGCCCTGCTTGATGCAGCCTTTTCGTCGCAATCTGCAGCGGCGTGGAGCAACGGCGCGTGAATCAGCGCTACCAGACAAGCAACGCGTCCAAGCGCAATGAATGGCCTGAAATGAATCATTCGAACTTGTGCGTTAAAACGACCGACTCGCCCTTTTTCACCAACACCATCTGTGTCACGGTGGGTGCCACCGGGTTGGAGATGTCGATGCGGTGAAGCCCCTCGGACAGGGTCAACTGGGTCAAGGGTGGAGTCGTTCCTGCAGGAACCCTGTCGACCGACACGTTCCCCCATGGCATGACGCGCAAAATAATCTTGCCTTTGTTCTCGGCATCTGCCGTGCGGGTCGCCTGCGCAGGCACACGCGCCGCCTCTTCAGGCGTGGGCAGAGTACTCGGCGCTGCCGGGGCCGAAGCCGCCAACGTCGGCACGGATGCAGGAGGCACCTTCACGGGCGCAACATCCGCCACGACCATGGGTGCCGATGCGGCCACCACGGGCGCCGAAGCCGGGGCCTGCTGCGCCACGGGAGTGGAGGCCGGCGCCACGGCCGACGTCAGCGCAGCGATTCGCTCTTCGGCTTCAGCACGGTGCGCACCATTGGGAAAAAGACTCAAATAGGTCCGCAACGAATCGGGCGTATTGATGCGGGCGGCCAGCAGCCACTGGTCCGATTCCTGGGCATCCTGGGCCACGGCCGCTGTCTTTGCGGCGTCATCACCGCTGGTGATCCACCATGCACCACCTGCCACAACAACCAACGCAGCGAAGCCCAATGCAGGAATCAGCCACACGGGGCGCTTGGTGGGCGGGGTGTGCCCGGCACCTTGCTGGCTGGCTGCAGGCTTGGTTTTCCGGGAATGCGCTTTGGCAGATGACTCTGCAGAGGGCGATGGCGGCGCATGCACCGGCGCACTGGCAACCTTGGAGGGCCGAACTTCGGTGGATGGGCGGTGCTGGTTCGTGGTATCCAAGCCGGACACAACGGGGGCATGTGCCTCGCTGGGGACGGCGCCATGCCGCGCATCGGCGTGATGAGCAACCGGCGCAACGGCCTCTGCAGGAGGCTGCGGTGCAGTAAATGCCGCTGGAGCCGCGACCGCCGATGGGACGTGCACAGGCGCATCCATCGAAGGATCACTTTCCTCGGCCGCGCTGAGACCCATCAAACCGGAGCTGGGCCACGACAAGGTGACCGTCTTCAAACCCAAGAGGTGCCGCAGATCGCCGATGGATTGCGGGCGGTCCTGCGGTTTGATCGCCAAAGCGTGGTGCACGCCACCGAGGAATCTGGCACTGAAACCTGGACAGTTTTCAGGCACGAGGGTGGACACCGGATCGTTGATCATCCGAGCCACCGACGTCGCGGGCGGGCGACCGGTGATCGAGAGATAAAGCAACGCGCCCAACTGGTAGATGTCCGTCCAGGCGCCTTGCGGCATGGCGCCGTCATCGACGTACTGTTCGATGGGCGCAAAGCCCGGCTTCAAGACCATGGTCAGGGCCTGGGTCATGTCCCCGATGATTCGACGCGCTGCGCCGAAATCCAGCAGCACCGGCATGCCGGAAGATTGCAGGAAAATGTTGTCCGGCGCGATGTCCCGGTGATAGCAGTCCGCAGCGTGCAACATCTCCAGCACATCGAGGATGGGGGCGATGATGGTCGACAGCCATTGTTCGTCCATGGCCTTCGGCTGCTGGTTCAAAAACGTCCGGAAAGTCTGGCCTTCGTAATACTGCATGACCATGTAAGCAGTACCGTTCGCCTCAAAGAAGCGATAGACATGCACCAGCGCAGGATGCGAGAACTTCGCCAACAGACGCGCTTCGTTGATGAAACTGCGCAACCCCGCATCGAAAGCACCACGGTGCTGGGAGCGGACGTGGATCTGATTGGACTCCTTGCGGCCCGCCAACGTCGATGGCATGTACTCCTTGATCGCCACGATGCGATCAAGACTCAAGTCTCTGGCCCGGTAGACGATGCCAAAGCCGCCCTCTCCAATGACATCGCTCAGTCGGTATTCACCAACCTGGACACCGGGAGCCAGGCAGTTCGCCGAACCACTTATTTCCTTGTGCATGTTTTCACGCTTTTGCGCATCTATGTCGTGGAAGTTGAAGAACGAATCAAGTCAACTCTGAGTGACCTGCGCACCGAGCCCCAAGGCAGAGATGAAAAGCAGGGGCACTTGCCGCCAAACAGGCCAAGCGGGATTGTGGACGGGGTTCTTGCACGCACGACCCGGGCCTAGCCCTGGCGTGCTGCCGCAGCATCATAGAACAGCGATAGGCCCGGGATGCTGTAGACCCCTCAGATCGCAGCATCCAAAACAAGACCCCTTGCCATCACGCCCATTTTTTTGGAAGTGGCGAGTCTACCTTCACATGCGGTAAACCCGTTACCTATTGAAGCCAATTCAAACCACAAAACAAATTGTTTCTTCTGTTTCTTTGGGGCGCCAATTAGTCCGAACTTGTATCGCCGAAATGACACGCGGCACTCTTATGATCGCCGGCAGATAAACAGATCACGGATCGGCATCGCAATCGCGGTCCAGAGGGAGATCGCCCGCACAGGCATTTATCGTCTCCCCTTGCTGCCTTTCTACACAGTGACTGTTTCTTCAGGTCAGCGCGTCCCGTCTGTTGAAGGGCCCGCAGACTTTTCATTGACTTTGCGTACCAAACATCGCAACTACAGGAGAAGCAATAATGTCAGTCGATATGTTCATGAAGGTCGAAGGCGCCAGCGGTGAGTCGCAAGACTCCAACCACAAGGGCTGGACTGACATCAACTCGTTCACCTGGGGTGCCACCCAGCCGAACTCCATGGCCAGCGGCGGTGGTGCCGGCGCCGGCAAGGTCACTTTCCATGACCTGAACATCGTGGCCTCCATCGACAAGTGCTATCCGGCCGTGCTCAAGCACTGTTCCACCGGCAAGCACTTGGGCCAAGTGGAAATCTCTCTTTGCAAGGCCGGTGGCACGCAAATCGAATTCGGCAAGATCACCCTGACCGACGTGATGGTGACCAGCGTGACCGTCAGCGGTACCGATGGCAGCGACTCTGTCCTGGTGAACTATGCTTTTCAGGCAGCCAAGGTCAAGACCCAGTACTGGGAACAAACCAACCAAGGCGGCAAGGGTGCGGAAAGCCAAATGGGCTTCAACATCAAGGAAAACAAGGAAGCCTAATACCCTTCTTGTCCAACAAAAAAAGCCACATTCGTGTGGCTTTTTTTATGGCTTGCTTTTTTCTTCAGCGATCCATTATTCGGAGTCGGACCCACCTTATCGTGGGCTATATCCATACACGCCTGACCGTTATAAATTGCGCCCCGAATGAAAGTCAAAGACGCAAATCAGAACCAACCGCCAGCGGTTTAGATGCCCCTGGCAATGGGACATTCGCTCCATAGCCATCGAGGGCCAGTTCACTCCCACTCAATAGTCGCTGGCGGCTTGCTGGAGACGTCGTAGGTCACTCGATTGATCCCACGCACTTCATTGATGATCCGTCCGGACACTTTCTTGAGCAACGCGTAAGGCAGCTCTGCCCAATCCGCGGTCATGAAGTCACTGGTTTGCACGGCGCGCAGGGCCACCACGTAGTCATACGTGCGCCCATCGCCCATGACACCCACGCTTTTCACGGGCAGAAATACGGTGAAGGCCTGACTGGTCAACTCGTACCAGCTCTTGCCAGTGCCTGGATCGATGAAATTGCGCAGCTCCTGAATGAAGATGTCGTCGGCGCGCCGCAGTAGATCGGCGTATTCCTTCTTCACTTCGCCAAGAATGCGCACGCCCAGGCCCGGCCCGGGGAATGGATGGCGGTACACCATTTCGGGCGGCAGCCCGAGGGCGACGCCCAGTTCGCGCACCTCATCCTTGAACAGATCGCGCAGCGGCTCCAGCAGTTTCAAGCCAAGCTGCTCAGGCAGACCGCCGACGTTGTGGTGGCTCTTGATGGTGACGGCCTTCTTGCTCTTGGCGCCACCCGACTCGATCACATCGGGGTAGATCGTGCCTTGCGCGAGGAAGGTGGCGCCCTTGTGGCCCTTGTCGCCCGCCTTGAGCTTGGCGGCCTCTTGCTTGAACACCGTCACGAACTCGCCGCCGATGATCTTGCGCTTGGCTTCCGGGTCGTTCACGCCTGCCAGCTTGCCCAAGAATAGATCGCTCGCATCGACGCGAATGACATTCGCATGCAGCTTGCCCTGGAACATCTCCATGACCAAGTCGCCTTCGTTCAAACGCAGCAGGCCGTGGTCCACGAAAACGCAGGTCAGCTGATCGCCGATGGCGCGGTGAATCAGCGCGGCGGCCACCGACGAATCGACCCCACCGGACAGCCCCAGGATGACTTCTTCGTCGCCCACCTGGTCTCGGATTTTCTGGACCGCTTCGGAGATGTAGTCCCCCATGATCCAGTCGGGACGCACGCCGCAGATGCCGAGCACGAAACGCTCCAGCAGCGCCTTGCCCTGCACGGTGTGCGTGACTTCAGGATGAAACTGCACCGCATAGAACTTGCGCTCTTCATCCGCCATCCCGGCGATGGGGCAGCTCTCGGTGCTGGCCATGAGCTTGAAGCCCGGGGGCAGTTCCGTGACCTTGTCGCCATGGCTCATCCACACATTGAGCATGCCGTGGCCTTCTTCCGTGGTGAAGTCGGCAATGTCGCGCAGCAGTTCGGTGTGGCCCCGTGCACGCACCGCCGCGAAACCGAACTCGCGCTTGTGCCCGCCCTCGACCTTGCCGCCCAGTTGGTGGGCCATGGCCTGCATGCCGTAGCAGATGCCCAGGACGGGAACGCCCAGTTCGAACACGGCTTGCGGGGCCTTGTCGGTGGTGTCCTCGTACACGCTGGCATGGCTGCCGGAGAGGATCACCCCTTTGAGCGAGCCGTCCTTGGCATATTCGCGGATCCATTCATCCGTGACATCGCAGGGGTGCACTTCGCTGAGCACATGCGCCTCGCGCACTCGGCGCGCGATGAGTTGGGTGACCTGGGAGCCAAAATCGAGGATGAGGATTTTCTGGTGTTGCATGGCAGGCGGCAGGGAGAGGAAAAAACAAAGGCCCGAACACCGCAAGAAGGGTTCGGGCCTGTGGTGGCGACAAGATCAGTCGGCGCGGTAGTTCGGCGCTTCCTTCGTGATCTGCACATCGTGGACATGGCTTTCGCGGATGCCTGCGGTGGTGATCTCGACGAACTCGGCCTTGTTGTTCATTTCTTCGATCGTGGCGCAACCGCAGTAACCCATGGCGGCGCGCACACCGCCCGCCATCTGGAACACGATGGAGACCATCGACCCCTTATAAGGCACACGGCCTTCGATGCCTTCCGGCACCAGTTTGTCCGCATTGGGGTTGCCCGTGCTGGATTCCTGGAAGTAACGGTCCGCACTGCCCTGCTGCATGGCGCCGATGCTGCCCATCCCGCGGTAGCTTTTATAACTGCGCCCCTGGAACAGGATGACCTCGCCCGGCGCTTCTTCAGTGCCGGCGAACATGCCGCCCATCATCACGGCGCTGGCGCCGGCCGCCAACGCCTTGGCGATATCGCCGGAGTAACGGATGCCGCCATCGGCGATGAGAGGAACGCCCGTGCCCCGGAGCGCCGTGGCCACGTTGTCGATGGCCATGATCTGCGGCACGCCCACACCCGCCACGATGCGGGTCGTACAGATGGAGCCTGGGCCGATACCGACCTTGACACCATCGGCGCCGGCTTCCACCAATGCCAGCGCAGCAGCGCCCGTGGCAATGTTGCCGCCGATCACGTCGATCTGCGGGTAGTTCTGCTTGACCCAGCGCACCCGGTCGATCACGCCCTTGCTGTGGCCGTGGGCCGTGTCCACCACGATGGCATCGACTCCGGCCTTCACCAGCGCTTCCACGCGCTCTTCCGTGCCCTCGCCCACGCCGACAGCCGCGCCGACTCGTAGGCGGCCAGCGGCATCCCGGGCGGCATTGGGAAAGCTGGTTTGCTTGGTGATGTCCTTGACGGTGATCAGGCCCTTGAGCTCGAACGCGTCATTGACCACCAGCAGCCGCTCGAGCTTGTGCTTGTTGAGCAAGGCCTTGGCCGCAGCGGGAGAAGTGCCTTCCTTCTCGTTGACGGTGATGAGCTTGTCGCGCGGCGTCATGATTTCATGCACCTTGACGTCGTAGCGCGTTTCAAAGCGCAGGTCGCGCCCCGTCACGATGCCGACGACCTTGCCACCGTCGCACACCGGAAAACCCGAAATGCCCAGTTGCTCCGACAGTTGCGACACCTGCAGGACGGTGTGCTCGGGCGTGATGACGACGGGATCGCGAACGACACCGGACTCGTACCGCTTGACCTTAGCCACGTGGGCGGCCTGCTCCTGCGGCGTGAGGTTTTTGTGCACGATCCCCATCCCGCCCTCTTGCGCGATGGCAATGGCCAGGCGCGCTTCGGTGACCGTGTCCATGGCGGCGGACACCAGCGGCAGGTTCAGGGAAATATTGCGGGAGAGTCGCGTCGCGAGGGACGTGTCCTTGGGGAGGACCTGGGAGTACGCTGGCACCAGCAACACATCGTCGAAGGTGAGCGCTTTTCCAAGAAGGCGCATGAGAAAGCTCCAAAAAAAGGATTGTACCTGCGGGCCGTGAGCGTGCTCGCGTTGTGGCTTGGCAACCATGGCGCCAAGGGGCTTCGGCCGCTAAACTTGCGTCGCATGAAAACCTCCCAGCTTCTTTTGGCCGCCCTCGCCTGCACGTGGGCCATGGGCGCTGCGGCGCAATGGCAGTGGATCGACAAGGACGGCCGCAAGGTCTACAGCGACCGGCCGCCGCCAGCGGAGATTCCGCAAAAGAGCATTCTCAAGCAGCCCGGCGGCAATGCGATCTCGGCCCGCCCGGCTGCCGTGCCGCCTGCGGCGGATGGGGCGTCTGCCGCCATGGCGGCAGCCAGTGCGCCACGCCCCACCGGGAAAGACAAGGAACTGGAAGAGCGCAAGGCCCAGGCCGACGCGGCGGAGGCCGCGAAGAAGAAGGCCGACGAGGAGCGCCAAGCCAAGCTGCGGGCCGAAAACTGCGAGCGAGCGCGGCAATCCAAGGCAGCGATGACATCCGGCCAATTGTTCAGCCAGACCAATGCACAGGGAGAGCGCGTGTTCATGGACGAGTCCGCCAAGGCCGCGGAGGCCCGCCGCGCCGACAGCGTGATCGCGTCCGAGTGCGCGCCGCGCTGAGCCGGGCAAAACCTGGCACGGTCACTGGATGACCACCCGCAAGGGCATCTCGCCCCGCGTGCCCGCCAGCCCTCAATAGCCGGCCTTCGCACCCGGCCTGCGCTGCGCGAACAGGCCGGTGGACCGGGCCCCCTGGCGGGCGAAACGCTCGCGCCGCGCCACCTTGGGGTCCACCACCAAAGGCCGGTACAGCTCCACCCGGTCCCCGTCCTGCAAAACCTGGTCGGGCGCCACCACCCTGCCCCATACGCCGCAGGCGCTGCCGCCCGCAGCCAGCCCGCAGGCCTTCAATGCATCGGCCAGGGTGGAGCCCCTGGGCAACGGCAAGACCCGCTCCACGGTCGATCGGGGTGCCGAGGAGTGCACCACGGTGACCGTCAGCCACTCCACCGCCGCCCCAGCAGCGGATGTGTCCGGCCTGTCAGCCATACACCTGCTCGGCGCGCTGGATGAACGCGTCCACCATCGTGCCGGCAATGCGATCGAAAATGGGCCCGACCAAGGCCGCCAGCGCCACGCTGTCGAAACCGTAGTTCAACGTGAGCTCGACCTTGCAGGCGCGTTGCGAGCCGTCTCCCACCGGGTGAAAGATCCAGTCGCCGTCCAGCTGGGAGAACGGCCCTTTGACCAGGCGCATCTGAACGCGGCGCCCGGCCTCCTGCGTGTTGCGCGTGACGAATGTCTTGCGCAGCCCGCCCAGCGCGATGCCGACCTCGGCCGTCATGCCTTGCGCGTCCTGGTCCAGCACGGCCGCATGGTCACACCAGGGCAGGAACTCCGGGTACTTGGCCACATCGGTGACGAGGGCGAACATTTCCTCGGGGCTGTACCAGATCAGGACGGACTTGTTGACGTTTTTCATGGATGAAGCAAGGCGCCATGGGCAAAGGGCCGGATGCCCTACGGAGGGCCTGGAGCGCGTGGGCCTAAAATCTTGGAAGCGAGACGACAACGATTGTAGGGAGGGCTTTCATCTCCCGGTTTGCGCCGCACCTATAGCCCATGGCCAAAAAACCCGAAACACAGTCCCGCATCGCCGACAACAAAAAGGCAGCCTACAACTACTTCTTCGAGGAACGCTACGAAGCCGGCATGGTGCTGCACGGCTGGGAGGTCAAGGCACTGCGCGAAGGCAAGGTGCAACTGACCGACGGCTACGTCGTGATCCGCGAAGGCGAGCTGTTCCTGATCGGCTGCCAGATCAACGCCCTGAAGACCGCCTCGACCCACGTCAGCCCCGAGGCGGCGCGCACCAAGAAGCTGCTGCTGCACCGGCAGGAGATCGACCGCCTGATCAACAAGGTTGAGCAAAAGGGGTACACGCTGGTGCCGCTCAACCTGCACTGGAAGGATGGCCTGGTGAAGTGCGATTTTGCGCTGGCCAAGGGCAAGGCGGAGCACGACAAGCGCGACACCATCAAGGACCGTGAAGGCAAGCGTGAGGTCGAGCGCGCCATGAAAAGCCGCCACCGGTAATTTTTTCGGCGGCACCGGGAATAAAAGCGCATCCTTCGGTGTTCATCCAGGTGCAGGGCCGCATTTCGCGTCGCCCGCACCTGATCGACTGGAGACACCCATGATCCGCATCGCTTCCTCCGTGGCCACCGCCGCCTTTGCACTGGCGCTGGCCGGCTGCTCTTCCATGATGACGGCGCCGGCTGGCGTCCAGGCCAAGGACGGCGCACTGACCGGCCCCAACGGCATGACCCTCTACACCTTCGACCGCGATGCGACGGGCAGCGGCAAATCGGTCTGCAACGGCCCCTGCGCCACCAACTGGCCGCCGCTGATGGCCGGCAACGCCACCCCGACCGGCGACTACAGCGTGGTGCGCCGCGATGACGGCAGCAGCCAGCTGGCCTACAAGGGCAAGCCGCTGTACTACTGGGCCAAGGACGCCAAGCCAGGCGATCGCACCGGCGACGGCGTCAACCAGGTCTGGCACACCGCCAAGCCCTGATCCGGGACCGGCCCAGCGCCCGCCCCCATGGACCGGATCGTCGAGCACCTGCCCAGCCTGCGCCGCTATGCGCGGGCCCTGACCGGCAATGCCTGGGCCGCGGACGATCTGGTACAGGACACCCTGGAGCGCGCGTGCCGCAAGTGGCTGCTCTGGCGGTCGGGCAGCGATCTGCGGGCTTGGCTGTTCACCCTGATGCACCACCTGTACCTGAACCAGCAGCGCTCGGCTTCGGCCCTGCCGCTGCTGGACATCGAGGCCGTGCAGGACAGCCTTCAGGCCCCCGCACCCGCATCGGACGACGCCATCGACCTCGATCGCTGCCTGCAGCGCCTGCCCTCCGACCAGCGCGCGGTGCTGCTGCTGGTCACGCTCGAAGACATGGACTACGCGCAGACAGCCCGCGTGCTGCAGATCCCCGTCGGCACGGTGATGTCGCGCCTGTCCCGCGCCCGGGCACGGCTGCGCGAACTGATGCACGCGCCCGCCACGGCGCGCCCGGCGCCCGGTGACGCCCCGCCCGCGCTGCGCCGCATGAAGTGAGGACCCCATGGCCTCCCACGACGACACCCCCATTTCCGAGGACGCATTGCACGCCCTGACCGACGGGCGGCTTTCGGCCGCGCAAGCCGAGGCCTTGCGCGCCCGCCTCGCCCGCGATGCCGAGACCCAGGCCACCGCAGCGGCATGGCAGGCCCAGCGCGCGCAATTGCAGGCCCTGCACGCCGCCTGGGACACGGCGCCGATGCCGGACAGCCTGCGCCGCACGGCCGACCGCCTGGAGGCCGTGCGGGAGCGCGAGGCCCGCTGGTGGCGCCTGGGCGGCATGGCCGCCTCGCTGCTCCTCGCCTTCGGCCTAGGCTGGACCGTGCACGGGCAATGGCCCACCGACCACCGCGGCCAAGCCGCCGGCCGCATGGCCGATGCCTCACCCGCCGTCGCCCGCCGATTCGCACAACAGGCCTCCGTGGCGCACGCGGTGTACCAGCCGGAGCAGCGGCACCCCGTGGAGGTGGCCGCCGCCCAGCAGGAGCATCTGGTGCAGTGGCTGTCCAAGCGGCTCGGGCGGCCGCTCAGGATTCCCGTGCTGGCGGGCCAGGGGTACGAGCTGGTGGGCGGGCGGCTGCTGCCGGGTGACACGGGCGCACGGGCCCAGTTCATGTACCAGAACGCCGCCGGAGAGCGCGTCACCCTGTACCTCGGCGCCTTGGCGGCGGGCCAGCCCGGTGCGGCCGACACGGCCTTCCGCTTCGATGCGGACGGCCCGGTGCCCTGCTTTTACTGGACGGATGGCGGCTTCGGCTACGCGCTCAGCGGTGCCCTGCCGCGCGCCGCCCTGCTGGGGCTTGCGACGGCGGTGCATCCGCAGTTGTGATGGCCGCGCTCAGCGCAGCGCGGCCAGCGGATGGGCATGGGCCGGCCACGGGCTCTCGAAGAACGGTGCCACCATCTCCGGCGTCACGTCCTCGATGCGCGCCGGGCTCCAGCGCGGCGTGTGGTCCTTGTCCACCGCCAGGGCCCGGATGCCTTCGACCGTTTCGCTCTGGCCGGGGCGCAGGAAAAAACAGTGGCGCACCATGTCGCGCTCCATGCGCAGATCGGCGGCCAAGTCCATGCCGCGGGCGCGGCGGATCTGCTCCAGCACCACGAGCAGCATGAGCGGCGAGCGCTTGCGCAAGGTGGCTGCCGCAGCGCGGGCCCAGTCGGTGCCTGCGGCCTCCAGGGCCGCCATGATGGCCTGGACGCTGTCCAACGCGAAATATCGATCGATTTCGGCCGATGCCCTAGTACTCATTGACTCTTGTGCTACAAATTTAGTAGCGATCGATGCCTGCACCGCCGCTGCGTCGGTGAAGGACTCCGTGCCCAGCGCATCCCAGACCGCCGCCTGCCGATCGGACGGCAGGCATCCGTCGGCCAAGCCCAGCGCCACCGCATCGCCTGCACCGATGGTGTCGCCCGTCAGGCCCAGCCATTCCCCGGCGTGGCCCGGGCAACGCGACAGGAAGTAGCCGCCCCCCACGTCCGGAAACAGGCCGATGGCCGTCTCGGGCATGGCCATGTTCGTGCGCTCGGTCACGATGCGCAGGCTGGCCCCCTGGCTGATGCCCATGCCGCCGCCCATCACGATGCCGTCCATGAACGCGATGTAGGGCTTGCCGTAGTGGTGGATCAGGTGGTTGAGCGCGTATTCCTCGGTGAAGAAATCCTCCAGCCTCGGATCGCCCTGGCTGCCCGCCTGGTGCAGAAAGCGGATGTCGCCGCCCGCACAGAAGGCGCCGAACGGGCCTTCCTTGTTGCTGCCGCGAATGGCCACCGCCAGGATGCGCTCGTCGTCCTGCCATGCCAGCAGGGTCTCCATGAGCGCGCGCACCATGTCCAGCGACAGCGCATTCAGTGCCCTGGGGCGGTTGAGGGTGATGAACCCCACCTGCCCGCGCACCTGGGCCAACACCTCTGCGGCCGCTGCCGTCGTCGTCTCCGTCATCGCTGTTCCTTTTTTCAATCGGTTCACGGTCTGAAAGGCCCGCTCGCACGCTGGCGGCCGGCCCGGGCGGAATCTTAGGGCCTGTGGCCCGCAGCGAATGTCAGGCGGTGGACAGGTGCCGGCACCACGCACGCAACAGCGCACGCAGCGGCGCACGGGATCGCGTTTAAGGCCCGGCTAAGCCAGCCGCCCGGCGCGCGCGGCACACTGGCCATCCCCCCACGACGATCGCGCCCTCGATGCCCCATCCCCCACTTGCCAAGACGTCCGCCTGGTCGCTGATCCGCCCCTACTGGTTCTCGCAGGAGCGCTGGCCCGCGCGGGGCCTGCTGGCACTGATCGTGGCGATGAACCTGGGCATCGTGTACATCAACGTGCGCATCAACGCCTGGAGCGCGGACTTCTTCAACGCCCTGGAGGCACGGGACACTGCCCGTTTCGGGCCCCTGCTGCTGCTGTTCACCGGGCTGGCGCTGGCCTACATCGTCCTGGCCGTGTATGCGCTGTACTTCAAGCAGATGCTGGGCTTTCGCTGGCGCCGGTGGCTCACGACCGACTACCTGCAGCGGTGGCTGCACGGCAACGCGTTCTACCGCATCGAGCGCGACCGGCTGGCCGACAACCCGGACCAGCGCATCGCCGATGACCTCAGCAGCCTGGCGACCACCACCCTCGCATTGACGCTGGACCTGCTGTCCACGGTGGTCACCCTCGGTTCGTTCGTTGTCATCCTCTGGTCGGTGGGCGGGCCGCTGCTGGTGCATGTGGCGGGCTACAGCGCCACCATTCCGGGCTACATGGTCTGGGCCGCTGCGGCCTATGCCCTGGTGGGCTCGGTCGCCATGCAGGCCTTCGGCCACCGCCTCGTGGCCGTGAACTACCGCCAGCAGCAGGTGGAGGCGCACTTCCGTTTCGGCCTGGTACGGGTGCGCGAAAACGCGGAGCCCATTGCGCTGTACGACGGCGCACGGGCCGAAGCCGCCCACTCCGCCACCCTGTTCGGCCGCATCCAGGACAACTGGCGGATGGTGATGCGCTATACCAAGCGCCTCACGCTGGTGAACTCGCTGTACGCGCAGGTGGCCGTGGTGCTGCCGCTCGCGCTGGCGGCGCCGCGGTACTTCGCGGGCGCCTACAGCTTCGGGGTGCTGATGCAGATCAGCCGGGCCTTCGACACGGTGAGCGGGGCGATGTCCTGGTTCATCAACAGCTACGGCACGCTGGCGGAATGGCGCGCCACGGTGAACCGGCTGGCCGAGCTGCGCGACGTGCTCGCCACCGTGCCTGCCACGCCGTCCGAAGGAATTCAGTGGCGAGCCGGGGACGGCTCCGTGCTGGCGACGCACGGCCTGCAACTGGCCCTGCCCGGTGGCGCGGCACTGCTTAACGTGCCGGACCTGCGCATCGCACCCGGCGAGCGCTGGCTGTTGCGCGGCCCCTCCGGGGCGGGCAAGAGCACCCTGCTGCGTGCGCTGGCGGGCTTGTGGGACTTCGGCAGCGGCACCATCGAGCGGCCGCGCGCGCGGATGCTCTTCGTGCCCCAGCGCAGCTACCTGCCGATGGGGAGCCTGGCCGATGCGCTCGCCTACCCGGACACGGCCGGCGAACACCCCGAAGCGCAGGTGCGCGAGGCACTTCAGGCGGTGGGCCTTGCGCCGTTCAGCGGCCTGCTCGGCGAGGTGGCGCCCTGGGCCCAGCGCCTGTCGCCCGGCGAGCAGCAGCGCCTGGCCTTCGCGCGCGTGCTGCTGCAGCAACCTGAATGGCTGCTGCTGGACGAGGCCACCAGCGCGCTGGACCCGGCGGCCGAGCGCATGCTCTACACGCTGCTGGCCGAGCGCCTGCCTGCCGCCACGGTCATCAGCGTGGGCCACCGGGACGCGCTGGCCGACTTCCATGCGCGCGAATGCGTGCTGGCGCCGAGTCACGCACAACAGGCGATCGCCTCCTCTACCCTGCCCGCCTGAGCGCTGGGGCACCGCAGGAAGAGCAACGAGAAAAAGAAAAAGGCACCTTGTGGTGCCTTTCTCGAAGCCAGCGAAGGGGATCGAATCCCCCTCACACTCACCGATCAGCGGCCAGCGCGCTTGCGCTCGTTTTCCGTCAGGAAGCGCTTGCGCAGGCGCACGCTCTTGGGCGTGATCTCGACCAGTTCGTCGTCCTCGATGAACTCCACGCCGTATTCCAGCGTGAGGTCGATCGGGGGCGTGATCTTGATCGCGTCTTCCTTGCCGGAGACGCGGAAGTTGGTCAGCTGCTTGGTGCGCGTAGCGTTCACGATCAGGTCGTTGTCGCGGCTGTGGATGCCGACGATCATGCCTTCGTACACCGGATCGTTCGCCTTCACGAACATGCGGCCGCGGTCGTCCAGCTTGCCCAGGGCGTAGGTGAAGATTTCACCGTCGTCCATGGAGATCAGCACGCCGTTCTTGCGGCCGCCGATGGCGCCCTTGTGCGGTTCGTAGCTGTCGAAGATGTTGGAGATCAGGCCCGAGCCGCGCGTCAGGTTCAGGAATTCGTTGGTGAAACCGATCAGGCCACGGGCCGGAATACGGTACTCCAGGCGCACGCGGCCACGGCCGTCCGACTCCATGTTCACCAGCTCGCCCTTGCGCTCGCCCAGGGCCTGCATCACGCCGCCCTGGTGGGTTTCTTCGATGTCGGCCGTCACCAGCTCGATCGGCTCGTGCTTTTCGCCGTTGATGTCGCGGAACACCACGCGCGGCTTGGACACGGCCAGTTCATAGCCTTCGCGGCGCATGTTTTCCAGCAGGATGGTCAAGTGCAGTTCGCCACGGCCCATCACCTCGAAGATGCCTTCTTCGTCGGTTTCCTTCACGCGCAGGGCCACGTTGTGCTGCAGCTCCTTTTGCAGGCGGTCCCAGATCTGGCGGCTGGTCACGAACTTGCCTTCGCGGCCGGCCAGGGGCGAGGTGTTCACGCAGAAGTTCATGGTCAGCGTGGGCTCGTCCACCTTGAGCATGGGCAGCGGTGCGGGGTTGGAGGGGTCGGTCACGGTCACGCCGATGCCGATGTCCTCGATGCCGTTGATCAGCACGATGTCGCCCGGGCCGGCCAGGGGCGTCTGCATGCGGTCCAGGCCCTGGAAGGTCAGCACCTGGTTGATGCGGCCCTTGACGCTCTTGCCCTCGGGGCCTTCCATCACCAGCACGTCCTGGCCGGGCTTCACGGTGCCCTGGCTGATGCGGCCCACGCCGATGCGGCCCACGAAGGTGGAGAAATCGAGCGCCGAGATCTGCAGCTGCAGCGGAGCGGTCGGGTCACCCGAGTTCGGGGGCACGTGCTTGAGGATGGTGTTGAACAGGGCCGACATATCGGGGCCCCACTGCTCGCCGGGAGCGCCTTCTTCCAGCGAGGACCAGCCATTGATGCCCGAGGCATACACCACGGGGAAGTCGAGCTGCTCGTCGGTCGCGCCCAGCTTGTCGAACAGGTCGAACGCGGCGTTCACCACCTTGTCGGGGTTGGCACCGGGCTTGTCCACCTTGTTCACGACCAGGATCGGGCGCAGGCCCAGGGCCAGGGCCTTCTTGGTCACGAAACGCGTCTGGGGCATGGGGCCCTCTTGCGCGTCGATCAGCAGCACCACGCTGTCCACCATGGACAGGGCACGTTCCACTTCGCCACCGAAGTCCGCGTGGCCCGGGGTGTCGACGATGTTGATGTGCGTGCCTTCCCAGCTCACGGCGCAGTTCTTGGCCAGGATGGTGATGCCCCGCTCTTTTTCGATGGCGTTGTTGTCCATCACGGTATCGACGACCTTTTCGTGGTCGGCGAAGGTGCCGGACTGGCGCAGCAGTTGGTCGACCATGGTGGTTTTGCCGTGGTCAACGTGCGCGATGATGGCGATATTGCGGATTTGTTTGCTCATAGTGCTTCCAATATGCCGCGCTCTACCTGCGGCGTGCTTTCTAGAATCTGTTGAATTTCCAAGGGGCTCAGGAGCCGGTCGGGCACCAGTTCACCCGCAGTGGTGTGGCCCACGCCCAGCAGGGCATGGGGATCGTCTCCGAAGACCGCGACCGCGGGCGCATCGGGCCAGGGGCCGCGGCGGCGCACGCCGGACAGGAACCGCCCGGCATTCTCGCTGTCCAGCGTGACACGCACATGCTGTGCCAGCAGGATCTCGGCGGGGTGCACGCAGGCCATGCGCTCCCCCTCGTCCATCGCCTCCAGCGCGGCGAGCGTGACGCAGCGCTCCACGCCCAGCCCGCCGGTGTCGATGCGCCGCAGGAACGTGAGGTGCGCGCCGCAACCGAGCGCGGCACCGATGTCCTCGCCCAGCGTGCGGATGTAGGTGCCCTTGCTGCAGGTCACTATTATTTTGATAGCAGAACGCCCTAGTACTTCTTGCACTGGAGCCAGTTTCAATGCATGGATGACCACGTCGCGCGCCTCGCGCTCCACGGCAATGCCGGCGCGTGCGTACTCGTACAGCGCCTTGCCGTCTTTCTTGAGCGCGCTGTGCATGGGCGGCACCTGGCGGATCGGTCCCGTGAACTGGCGTTGCACCTCGGCCAGGCGCTCAGGCGTGAGTTGCGCCGGATCGACCGCGCGCTGCGCCAGCACCTGGCCCTCGGCGTCGCCGGTGGTGGTCGTCGTCCCCAACAGGGCGATGGCCTCGTAGGTCTTGGGGGCGTCCAGCTGCAGCTGGCTGAACTTGGTCGCCGCGCCGAAGCACAGCGGCAGCACGCCCGTGGCGAGGGGATCGAGCGTGCCGGTGTGGCCCGCCTTCTCCGCCCGCAGCAGCCACTTGGCCTTCTGCAGGGCATCGTTGCTCGACAGGCCCAGCGGTTTATCGAGCAGCAACACACCGTGCACCGGACGCCGCTGAATGCGGGTGCGCGGCGCGCGCACAGCACCGCCACGCGGCCCGTTCGCTGCGTGCAAATCGCTGCCCCCCAAGGGGGCACTCGCTCCCTGGGGCGGCCCGTCGGTATGCATGCTCAGTCTTCTTGGGCGCGCGAAGAAACCGCCTTGGCGATCAAGGCGTTCATGTCGGCCGCACGCTCGGTGGTGCGGTCGAACACGAAGTGCAGCGTGGGCACGGTGTGGATGTGCAGGCGCTTGAACAGGCCGTTGCGCAGGAAGCCCGCGGCCTGGTTCAGCGCCACCTGCGTGGCTTCGGGGTCACCGATCAGCACGCTGAAGAAGACCTTGGCATGCGCGTAGTCGGGAGTCACCTCCACGGCCTGCAGCGTCACCATGCCCACGCGCGGATCTTTCAATTCGCGCGCGATCAGTTCCGTCAGATCGCGCTGGATCTGATCGGCGACCTTGAAGCCGCGGTTGGGGGTGGAGGATTTCTTCGCAGCCATGTCGAGCCCCGGGCCTTACAGCGTCCGCGCGATTTCCTTGATGTCGAAGAACTCCAGCTGATCACCTTCTTTGATGTCGTTGTAGTTCTTGAGCTTGATACCGCACTCGAAGCCTTCCTTGACTTCCTTGACATCGTCCTTGAGGCGCTTGACCGAGTCGACTTCGCCCGTGTAGACCACCACGTTGTCGCGCAGCAGGCGGAAGCGTGCGTTGCGATGGACCATGCCCGAGGTGATGTACGAACCGGCAATCGTGCCGATCTTCGTGGCCACGAACACCGTGCGGATTTCGGCCGTGCCGATGACTTCCTCGCGCTGCTCGGGGGCCAGCATGCCGGACATGGCGACCTTCAGCTCGTCCACGGCGTCATAGATGATGCTGTAGTAGTGCAGGTCGACGCCGTTGCTCTCGGCCGTCTTGCGCGCGCCGGCATCGGCACGCACGTTGAAGCCGATCACGATGGCCTTGGAGGCGATCGCCAGGTTGATGTCGGACTCGCTGATACCGCCCACGCCCGCATACACGAGCTGGACCTTGATCTCGTCCGTGGACAGCTTGAGCAGCGACTGCGACAGCGCTTCCTGCGAACCCTGCACGTCGGCCTTGACGATGATGGGCAGGTACTTGACCTCGCCCGCCGTCATGTCGGCGAACATGTTCTCCAGCTTGGCGGCTTGCTGCTTGGCCAGCTTGGTGTTGCGGAACTTGCCGGCGCGGTAGGTGGCGATTTCGCGGGCCCGGCGTTCGTCGCCCAGCACCATGAATTCGTCGCCGGCCTGCGGCACTTCCGTCAGGCCCTGGATTTCCACCGGGATCGACGGGCCGGCCGATTTGGCGACCTTGCCGTTTTCGTCCAGCATGGCGCGCACGCGGCCGTAGGTCTGGCCTGCCAGCACCACGTCGCCGACCTTCAGCGTACCGGACTGCACCAGCACCGTGGCCACGGGGCCGCGACCCTTGTCCAGCTCGGCTTCGATCACGAGGCCCTTGGCCATCGCATCGACCGGGGCACGCAGTTCCAGCACTTCGGCCTGCAGCAGCACCTGCTCCAGCAGGTCGTCGATGCCCATACCGGTCTTGGAGGACACGGGCACGAAAGGCGAATCGCCGCCGTACTCTTCGGGCACGACCTGCTCGGCCACCAGTTCCTGCTTGACGCGGTCGGGGTTGGCATCGGGCTTGTCGGACTTGGTGATCGCGACCACCATGGGCACACCGGCCGCCTTCGCGTGCTTGATGGCTTCCTTGGTCTGTGGC
This sequence comes from Acidovorax sp. SUPP2825, assembly GCF_030158995.1. Classification (NCBI taxonomy): domain Bacteria; kingdom Pseudomonadati; phylum Pseudomonadota; class Betaproteobacteria; order Burkholderiales; family Comamonadaceae; genus Acidovorax; species Acidovorax sp. SUPP2825. The sequence continues at coordinate 55,426 of NZ_BQXK01000019.1, forward strand.
ATGACGCCGTCGTCGGCCGCCACCACCAGGATGACGATGTCGGTGGCCTGCGCACCGCGGGCCCGCATGGCGGTGAATGCCTCGTGGCCCGGGGTGTCCAGGAACGAGATCATGCCGCGCGGCGTTTCCACGTGGTAGGCACCGATGTGCTGCGTGATGCCGCCGGCTTCGCCCGCGGCCACCTTGGCACGGCGGATGTAATCCAGCAGCGAGGTCTTGCCGTGGTCCACGTGGCCCATGACGGTAACCACCGGAGCGCGCCAGACCGATTCGGCCTGGGCACCCGCCACGTCGTCGTTGGTGAAGGCTTCCGGATCGTCCAGCGCCGCCACCACGGCCTTGTGGCCCATTTCTTCCACCACGATCATGGCGGTGTCCTGGTCCAGCGGCTGGTTGATGGTGACCATCTGGCCCATCTTCATCAGCGCCTTGATGACTTCGGACGCCTTGATCGACATCTTGTGCGCGAGCTCGGACACCGTGATGGTTTCGGGCACGTGCACTTCGATGATGCGGGCTTCCACCGGAGCGGATTGCTGGTGATGGTGGTCGTCGCGCTCGTTGCGGCGGCCACGGGGACCCCCGCGCCAGTTGTTGCGACCCACGCCGCCGCTGCTGTCGCCGCGCGTCTTGATTTCCTTCTTCTTGGCAGGATCGCCGGCCCAGCTGGACGACAGCTTGGCGGACTTGACCTCCTTGTTGCCGCCGGCGGGCGTGGCCGGTGCACGGGCACCCGGCGCAGCGGCCGGCTTGTGCAGCGTGCCCTTCTTGGCATCGGCACCGGCGGGCTTGGCGGCCGCGGGAGCCGGCTTGGGCTCCTCGGGCTTCTTGGCCACTAGCACCTTCTTGGGCGCAGCCATCATGGCGCGGATCGCCTCGGCTTCGGCCAGGGCCTTGCGGCGGCGTTCGTCCAGATCGACGGCGCGCGCGGTTTCCTCGGCCGCACGGGCCTTGGATTCCTCTTCGGCCTTGGCGCGGGCTTCAGCCTGGGCGGCCTGGCGTGCACTGGCTTCCGCAGCCTGCTCGCGTGAGGCCTCCTGCTTTTCCGCCTGCATCTGGGCCTTGCGGCTTTGCTCCTGCGCGGCGTAGGCAGCGGCACGCTCTTCGGCTTCGCGCTCGCGCTGTTCGCGGGCTTCCCGCTCGCGGCGCTTTTCGTTCAGCTCGGCTTCCTGGTGGCCGATCAGCTCGGCCTGGCGGCGCGCTTCTTCTTCGCGGCGCACGAGGTCCTGCGATTCCGGAGACATCACGGTTTCCGCGGCTTCGGCAGCCTCGTCGGAGCCGGCGTCGGAGGCGCCCTCGCCCCCTTCGTCGCGCTTGATGAAAGTGCGCTTCTTGCGCACTTCCACCTGGATCGTGCGCGCCTTGCCAGTGGCATCGGCCTGCTTGATCTCGCTGGTGGATTTTTTCGTCAAGGTGATCTTCTTGCGATCGGCCGAGGCAGTGCCGTGGCTGGCCTGCAGGAAGGCCAGCAGCTTTTGCTTGTCCGTTTCGGTCAAGGCATCGGTCGGGGCGGCCTTGGCCACCCCGGCAGACTTGAGCTGGTCGAGCAGGGTTTCTGGCGATTTCTTGAGTTCAGTGGCGAACTCGGCGACTGTGTTACTGGACATATTTGGTTCGTACCTCCCCTGACCTACTCTTGCCCCGCGAACCAATGTTCGCGCGCCTTCATGATCAAGGCTTTGGCATCTTCTTCAGACTGGCCGGTCAGGGCGGTCAGTTCGTCAAGGCCTAAGTCGGCCAGATCATCCCGGGTGTTCACGCCGCCTTCGGCGAGCTTGCCGATCAACTCGGGCGTGAGGCCCTCGAGATCGCGCAGGTTCTGCGAAACGCCGTCCACGCTTTCTTCTCGGGCAATTTCCATGGTGAGCAGCGCATCCTTGGCGCGGGCACGCAGCTCGTTCACGGTTTCTTCGTCGAAGCTTTCGATCTCCAGCATTTCCTGCAGCGGCACGTAGGCCACCTCTTCGAGGCTGGCGAAGCCTTCCTCGATCAGGATGTTGGCGATTTCCTCGTCCACATCGAGCTTTTCCATGAACAGCTTGCGGGCCGTGTCGGTCTCGTTGGCCTGCTTTTGCGCACTTTCAGCCGCGTCCATGATGTTGATCTTCCAGCCCGTCAGGTCGGAAGCCAGGCGCACATTCTGGCCACCGCGGCCGATGGCGATGGCGAGATTTTCCTCGTCCACCACCACGTCCATGGCGTGTTTCTCTTCGTCCACCACGATGGACGACACGTTGGCCGGCGCCAGCGCGCCGATCACGAACTGGGCGGGGTCTTCCGACCACAGCACGATGTCCACCCGCTCGCCGGCCAGCTCGTTGGTGACGGCGTTGACACGCGTGCCACGCACGCCCACGCAGGTGCCGATGGGGTCGACGCGCTTGTCGTGCGACAGCACCGCGATCTTGGCGCGGCTGCCGGCATCGCGAGCGCAGCTCTTGATCTCCAGCAGGCCCTGCTCGATCTCGGGCACTTCGTTGCGGAACAGCTCGATCATGAACTCGGGCGCCGAGCGCGAGAGGATGATGGGCGCGCCGCGCAGCGTCAGGTCCACTTCCATGATCATGGCGCGCACCCGGTCGCCATTGCGAAGGTTTTCCTTGGGGATCATCTCGGAGCGGCGCAGGCGGCCTTCCACCCGGCCCGACTCGACGATGATGTCGCCCTTGTCCATGCGCTTGACGGTGCCGGTGAAGATCTTTTCGCCGCGCGACATGAAGTCGTTGAGCAGCATCTCGCGCTCGGCGTCGCGGATCTTCTGCAGGATGACCTGCTTGGCAGCCATCGCGCCGATGCGGCCGATGGGCACCGAATCAACACCCTCTTCGATGAATTCACCCACTTCGATGTCGGCGATGCGCTCGCGGGCATCCATCAGCAGCTCTTCGGCTTCGGGGTTCTGCAGACCGGCGTCGTCGGGCACGACGAGCCAGCGACGGAAAGTCTCGTAGTTGCCGCTGTCACGGTCGATGGCGACACGAATGTCCACTTCGCCTTGGTACAGCTTCTTCGTGGCCTGGGCAAGGGCCAATTCGACGGCGCCAAAGACCACATCGCGTTCCACGTTCTTCTCACGCGAAATGGCTTCGACCAACATCAACAGTTCGCGATTCATGCGACGACTCTCCTATTTTTCAATCTCTTGAAGGCCGCCGCGCCGCGCGCGCCAACCTTTGTATTCGTTCGGTGTGTCAGGCCTGGACCGGCCCGTCTTTGGATCCCCGCCCCTTGAAATCGACGATGGACGCCAGGCGCGCATCGCGCAGTTCGTCCAGCGTGAAACCCAGCGCTTGCAGCGGCGCCGGTACCCGTTTCTTGCTGACCCGCTGGCCAGGCTTCACGGGCGGCTCTTCGCTCCAGACGACCTGCCATCCACCGGCTTCGGTACGCTCCAGCGTGCCGCGGAATTTCTTGCGGTTGGCATTGACCTGACCGCCGCCAGCCTCGCCGATGGGCGCCTTGAGCGTGAGGTCCACCATGTGCCCGGTGAAACGGATGAAATCCTGCTCGTGGCGCAGAGGGCGATCGATGCCGGGCGAGGAGATCTCCAGCCGCTTGTACTCGACGCCATCCACTTCCAGCGCGAACTGCAGTTGCCGCGTGACCTTTTCGCAGTCTTCCACGGTGACGAACTGCTCGGGCAGCACGGGCTCGCCCTCCACGGGCGCCTGCCAGGGCAAATCGATGGTGATGCGCAGCAGGCCGCCGGCGGAGCGCTCGATCTCCACCAGGTCATAGCCCAGCCCGGTCACGGTTTGTCCAACGATCTGCTGCAATGCCACGTGTTGTTCTGTTCAGTATCCAGAAGTACAAAAAACCCGATAACCACCTAGGACCTTCCAGGGCAGCTTCGAGCTCCAAAAGCGAACGGCCAAAAAAAACGGGCGGTAGGTACCCGCCCGTTTGGTCGTGAAGACGCAATTGTAGCCTGTCGCGCGCCGCTTTGCAAAGGCGGCGGCATGCAATTTGCATTGGCGCCACAGGCGTCCCGGCCGGCCCTGCGGCGAGCGGGCAAAAAACCCGGTGGGTCTCCACTATCCACGGGCCACGCGCACCCGTTCGATCAGCGCCTGGGCCTGTGGATCCCGCCCTGCCGGAGGCTGGGATGCCAGGCTGTCGAGCAACCGCGAAAGCACTCCGGACTGGGGCAACAGCGGGCCGAGAAAGCGCGCGCCGGCCGGATCGGCGATGAGCAAAGTCGGAAAAGTTTCCACGTCCAGATCGCCGGCCAGGTCTTCCTCGTCTTCGATGTCCACCCACACGAAGCGGGCCTGCGGATGGGCTTGCGCCACGGTGTCGAACACCGCCCGGTATTCGCGGCACGCGCCGCACCAGCCGGCGCACAGGCAGACGACCCACCAGCCGGCGGTCGCGCTTGAGAGGGAGGTGTCGGGAGAGGCGGCCGGTGCGTGCATGGAAGAAAGGATGGGGCTCAGGGATGGCGCCCCTCGCGGGCGCGGTAGATGTCCATCGTACCCACACTGGCCGCCCGGTTGCCCCAGGCGTTGCGAACATAGGTCGACACCGCCGCCACATCGTCGTCGCCCAGCACGTGCCGGAACGGCGGCATGCCGTAGGGGCGCGGGTTGCCGGCCGTGGTGGGCGGGTAGCCGCCCAGGAGCACCATGCGCACCAGATTGGTCGGGTTTTCCATGGTCACGGCGCGGTTGCCCGCCAGTGCGGGAAAGGCCCCTGGCCGACCCTCGCCGCGGTCTCCGTGGCATTGCGCGCATTGCTGCGCATACACGGTGGCACCCCGCTCCATGGCCGAAGCGGACGGGGGTGCCACTGCCGGTGCCGGGCGTTCGTGTGCGGGCAGCGCGCGCAGGTAGACCGCCATCGCGCCCAGGTCGGCATCGTTCAGGTACTGGGTGCTGCGGAACACCACCTCGGCCATGGGCCCTGTGACCGACCCGCGCGGCGCCACGCCGGTGCGCAGCAGCGCCACCACGTCTTCCTGCGGCCAGCCGGCCACACCCGCCTCGGCGGCGTCGTTGAGGGCCGGGGCATACCAGTTCTGCACTGGGATGAGCCCGCCGCGGAACGCCTGCGATTCGCTCGTCGCGCCGAAGGCGTTGCGCGGGCTGTGGCAGGCCGCACAGTGGCCCAGCCCCTGCACGAGGTAGGCCCCCCGGTTCCACTCGGCCGACTGCTGCGGATCGGGCGCCAGCGTGCCGGGCCGGAAGAACAGCGCGCGCCAGCCGGCCAGCGCCGCCTGCGTGCTGAACGGGAACGCCAGCGCATGGGGCGTGTTGGGCCGCTGCACGGCCGGCAGGCTGCGCAGGTAGGCGTAGATCGCGTCGGAATCCTCGCGCGTGACGTGGGTGTAGTTGGGGTAGGGAAACGCGGGGTACAGCAGCCGGCCGTCCCGAGACCGGCCGTGGTGCATCGCGCGCCAGAACTCCGCCGCTGTCCAGTGCCCCAGGCCGGTTTCGGCGTCGGGCGTGAGGTTGCTGGCGAACACCACGCCGAACGGCGTCTCCACGCCCCGGCCTCCGGCGAACGGCGCCCCGCCCTGCGCGGTGTGGCACGACATGCAATTGCCCGCACGCGCCAGGTATTCGCCGCGCTGCACGGCCTGCGGCGCGGGCTGGGCCAGGGGCACGTCCTGCGGCGGCAAGGGCGCTTCGCCGCGCAGGTTCAGGAACGCCACCACGGCGCACGCCAAGGCGCCCAGCAGCACCAGGCCGGCCAGCCCTTTCAGCGCGCGCTTCATTGCAAGCCCCCCGATGCGCCCGTGCCGGCGGCGGCCACGCCGCCGCAGGGCATCGGCAGTCGGCCGGGCAAGGCCGCGGCAGGCCGTGCATCGGCGGGCACGGCCTGTGCGGACAGCCAGGCAGTGACCGCGCTCACGTCTTCGGGTGCCAGTTGCCGGGCCACGTGGGCCATGCAGTCGGGCGCCTGGGCGCGCCGCTGGCCGGTCTGCCAGGCGCCGATCTGGCTGTTGAGGTAGTCGCGCGGCAATCCCAGCAGGCCCGGAATCGCCGGTGCCACGCCGGTCATGGCGGCCCCATGGCACTGCACGCAGGCCGGAATGCCCAGCGCCGCATCCCCCTGGCGCACCAGCGTGCGTCCGCGCTCCAGGGCCGCAGGAGTCGCCTGGGTCGGGGGCGGCGGCGCGTAGGGCAGGTCCAGCGCGGCGAAATGCGCGGCGATCTCGCGCAGGTAGTCGTCGGTCATGTGCTCCAGCAGGTAGGCCATCTGCGGGTAGCTGCGGCGGCCGTCCCGAAAATTGAGCAGCTGGTGGTAGAGGTAGCCCGCCGGCTTGCCGGCGATGCGCGGAAAGTAGCCCTCCTGGGTGGCGCGCCCTTCCCGGCCGTGGCAGGCGGTGCAGGCCAGCACGCGGTCGCCCAGGGCAGGAGCGGCCGGCCCGTCGGCAGGGGCCGCCGCGGCGGCCGGCCCCGCCGCCATCAGCAGCGCAAGCAGCGACACAAGGGCGGGCCAAGCCAGGCGTCCGGCCCGGCGTGCGGTTTCATTCATGGGGGATCCGTTCGGACGTGGGAATGCAGCGGGTCTGCCATGGTGCGACTCTACGCACCCCGTGCAAAACAGTACAGATTCAGTTTGCCGCTAAAAATACGGATCAGTTGCATGCCGTCCACGCCGCCACGGTCCATCCACCACCCCTCCCCGGTCCGCTCCCGTCCATGAAACGCTACGAACGCCACGCCGACGCCCTTGCCCAGTTGATCCACAGCGGCGCCCTGCGCGCGGGCGACCGCATGCCCTCGGTGCGGGAAACCAGCCGGGCCCGGGGCATCAGCCCATCGACCGTGTTCGCGGCCTACGACCTGCTGGAAGCGCAGGGCCTGGTGCATGCGCGGCCGCGCTCGGGCTACTACGTGAGCCACCGGCAGCCGTCCGCCACGGACCGCGTCCCGGCCGAGCCCCAGCCTTCTGCGCCGAACGACGGCTCGCGCGGCGTGGAGATCAGCGACTTGGTGTTCGACGTGCTGGGATCGGCGCGCGAGCCGCACCTTGTGCCGCTCGGGTCGGCTTTTCCGGGCCCTGAGCTCTTTCCGCTGGTGCGGCTGGCGCGCTGCCTGTCCAGCGGCATGCGCCGGCTGGACCCGGCCGCCATCGTGCAGAACCTGGCGCCGGGCGACGAGCGGTTGCGCCAGCAGATCGCGCTGCGCTACGGCCTGCACGGCATGGCGGTGGATGCGGCCGAGATCGTGACCACCAACGGCGCGATGGAGGCGCTCAACCTGTGCCTGGAGGCCATCACGCAGCCGGGCGACATCGTGGTGCTGGAGTCGCCCACCTTCTACGCGGCGCTGCAGGCGCTGGAGCGGCTTCGGCTGCGCGCGGTGGAGATCACCACCCACCCGCGCGAAGGCATCGACCTGGGCGCCCTGGAACGCGCGCTGCGCGCGCACCCCGTCAAGGCCTGCTGGCTAATGCCCACGTTCCAGAACCCGCTGGGCAGCACCCTGCCCGAGGAGCGCAAGGAGGCTCTGGTGGCGCTGCTGGCCCGCCACGGCGTTCCGCTGATCGAGGACGACGTGTACGGCGAGCTGCACTTCGCCCCGCGCCGCCCGCCGCCGGCCAAGGCCTTCGACACCGGGGGCCAGGTGCTGCACTGCAGTTCGTTCAGCAAATGCCTGGCGCCCGGCTACCGCGTGGGCTGGGTGGCCGCGGGCCGCTTCGCCGGCGCGGTGCAGCGGTTGAAGCTGATGACCACGCTCTCGACCGCCACGCCGTCGCAGCAGGCGCTGTCGGAATACCTGGACCAGGGCGGCTACGACCGGCACCTGCGCCAGTTGCGCGGCACGCTGGCGCGCCAGCAGGTGCGCGCACGGGCTCTGATCGCCGAGCACTTTCCGCCGGGCACGCGCGTGTCGCGGCCGGACGGCGGGTATTTCCTGTGGGTGGAGCTGCCCCAGTCCGTGGATGCACTGGCCCTGCACCGCGCGGCGCTGGGCCGGGGCATCAGCCTGGCACCGGGGCACCTCTTTTCCACCGACCGGCGCTTCTCGCACTGCGTGCGCATCAACTGCGGCCACCCGGCCGCGGCGCGCTTCGACGAGGCCCTGCGCACCGTGGGCGCGCTGGCCGGCGGGCTGTGCCGAGATGGACCCACCGGCGCCGCCACCGATTGCTATTAAATCAATAGCAATGGAGGCAATGATGACTAGGGCATCGGCACTTTTTCTTTCAAACTACCGCCCCGCCATCCTTCCGCGTCAGGGAAGCACGGAAGACGCCCTGGCCTTGGCCACCAGCGCATCGGCATCGCGCCGCAGCAGCAGGCGCCCGGCCACCAGTGCATCGGCCGCCTGGGTGACCGCGGCCACGTAGCCGGCCTGCGTGCCGTACAGCTCTTCCAGCGAAGGCCGCGCATCGCCCGCCGCCAGCCGCGCGGCGCGCGTCTTGTGGAAGGGAATGAAGCTGCCGGTGAGGTTGGACAGGTCGGTGATGCCCGGCGTGGCCACGTAGTTGAACTCGATGCTCGTGCCCAGCGGGGCGCGCGCTTCCACGCTCTGAATGCCGGCGCGGGCCAGCCCGGTAGACGGGTCCACCTGCGGCACCAGGATGGCGTAGTCGCGGCCCACGGCGCGCGGCGGCTGCAGCGTGGCGATGCCGGACTCGTCCTGCGGCACGTACTGCGGCCCGAAGTCCAGCAGCGAGAAGCCGTTGTAGCGCGCCAGGTAGTCGAACGCCGGGATGGCGGTCGGCGTGCCGCCCACGCTCCAAGTCAATCCCCGCATGGCCGGATACACGAGCTTCGCGGGCGGCACCAGCGTGCCGTCGGCCACCTTGGGCACCTGGCTGGCTGGCGGCTCGGTGCCGCGCACCACCCAGTCTTCCAGCGCGATGAACAGCGCGCGGAAGGTGTCGGTGAAGTGCACCACCGTGCCGGCCGGGTAGACATTGCGCGTGGGCGCGTAGCTGATGCTTTCGGTGCCGCCCGTGCCGCCGTGCTGCGTGCTGGCGTAGTAGTAGATGCGCGCATTGGCGGGCTGGGCGAGGTCGCGCAGGCCGTTGGCATCCGTCAGCACCGGCGAGCCCTGCAGCTGCCAGAACTCGGTGCCCGACAGGCCCAGGAAGAACTTCGGGCAGGTGTCGGTGGCCGCGCAGCGCTTCATCACGCCGCCTTGCCGGCCGCTCACCTCGTCGCTGTAGTCCTTGTCCAGCCCGCGCGGCGCCGTCTGGCCGAAGGCCGTGTGGTCGGTGCGCAGCCCGCCGCCGCCGCCCGGCACGGCAAAGCGCGTGTTGATGTGGGTCTGGCGCGCGGCCACGTGGGCGAACATGCCGTCGAACACCTTGCCGCCGCGCAGCGACTGGTTGAAGCCAAGGTGCAGGAAGGTCTTCATCGCATTGCCCGACTGCGAGGTGCCCTGCCCCAGCGTGGACTGGATGCGGCCGGCGACCGGGTTGGCCCGGCCGTCGGCATCGGCCGCCGCGCTGCGGAAAAAGCTCACCGTGTCGCGCAGCGCCGCCAGGCCCACGCCCATGACCTTGGGGTCTTTCGCCACATAGATCAGCTCGTACAGGTACTGCGGATCGAAGCCACCCTGCAGGCACACGCTGGCCGGGTTGGGCGTGCCCGGAAACGGGTTGGCGGCCGCATCGCAGGTGGCGAACTTCCACTGGCCCGAGGGCACGGGCTCGCGCGCATCCGTCTCGTTGCGCCGGCGGGTGAGCGAATAGCCGGGTTGGGTGTTGTCCAGGCTGGCGGGCTCGTACGGGATCATGGTGCCGTTGAACACGCCGCCCGGCAGCGCCATGGCAGCCACGGAGGCCGTGGGCACGAGTTCGGCGCGGTACGGGCCGGTGATGGTGCTGCCGTCCTGGTTCCGGGCCACGGGCACCGTCACGGTCAGGCGAGCGGGCGTGCTCTTGGGCACATCGCCCTGCCAAGCCGAATACAGCATCACGTAGCCCCGCTCGAAGTACACCGCATCGCCCGGCGTCGCGGCCGGGTTGGGCTGCGTGAGGATGTTGCCGCGGTTGGGTGCGTCGTAGCGCAGCACGCCGCTGGCGCGGGCCATGTCCTTGGGCTTGAGCATCACGAAGTCGGCGCTGTACTCCACCATGCCGCGCGCATTGACGGGGGCCAGCTGCAGGTCCTGGATCACCGCATTGCGCGGGTCGGCGGGATCGACCTCGCCGCGCAGGGTGCCGGTCAGTTTCTCGTAGGCGCCCACGCTGCCGTAGGTGCCCGCGACGTCCTCGGTGGCCGTGATGGACAGGCGCATCTGCGGGGCGGAGGCCGCGGGCGGGGAATCGCTGCCGCCGCAGGCGGCCAGCAGCGCTGCGGCCAGCACGGGCGCCATGGCGCGCAGCCGGGGGCGAACCAGCGGGTAAATCGCGAAGGACGGGAATGTCATGGTCTTGTCTCCGGAAGGTTCTTGGGTGTTGTCGTCGGTGCAGGGCAAGGCTGTGCCCACCCCGCCGTGCGCTGCGGCGGGGACGTGCGCGTCTTCAGGGCGCGGCCCGATGGGCCGTGAGGGGGCGAGAACCTATTCGGGCTGGATGCCCGCGGCCTTGATGACCTGGCCCCATTTCTGGGTCTCGGCGGCCTGGAACTTCGCGAGTTCGTCGGAGGTGGTGGTCCAGGCCTCGGAGCCCGCCATGTCGTAGAACGACTGGGCCGCCGCGCTCTTGGTGGCCTGACCGAGCAGTTCGTTGAGCCGCGCCACCACGGGGGCCGGCGTGCCCGCCGGCACATAGGCGGCGAACCAGTACCCCATGTCGTAGCCCTTCACGCCGGCCTCCTCGATGGTGGGCACGTCGGGCAGTTGCGCACCGCGCTTTTTCGTCGAATAGCCCAGCGCGCGCAGCTTGCCGGCCTTGATCTGAGGCACGCCCGTGGAGGTGTCGGTGATCATCAGATCGATCTGCCCGCCTAGCAGGTCGGTGATGGCCAGGGGGTTGCTCTTGTAGGGCACGTGCAGGATGTCCACGCCGGCCAGTTGCTTGAGCATCTCCCCCGCGACGCGGCTGGACGAACTGCCGCTGCCGAAGCTGAGCTTGCCCGGGCTCTTCTTGGCCGCCGCGATCAGCTCGCCCACGTTCTTGTAGGGCGCCGCGGCGTTCACCACCAGCACCTGGCCGCCCTTGCCCAGGCCGGTGACCGGCACGAAATCCTTCACCGGGTCATAGGACAGCTTTTTGTACAGGTGCTCGTTGGCGGCGTGCGTGGTGTTGGTGGTGATGAGCACCGTGTAGCCGTCCGGCGCGGCCTTGGCCACGGCCTGCGCGGCGATCATGCCGCTGGCTCCGGCCTTGTTGTCGACCACCACTGCCTGCTTGGTGTCGGTGGTCACGGACTGGCCGATGGCGCGCGCGAGCTGGTCGGTGGCGCTGCCCGCCGCGAACGGCACAACGAAGGTGATGGGCTTGGACGGATAGGCCGGGGCCTGGGCAGCGGCCGGCCCGGCCACCGCCAGGCCCAGAACCGCCGCCACGGTGGCGACGAGCGCATGGCGGCGCGAGGCATGCCGGTGCGAGACATGCCGGTGCGGCTCGGGGCGAGGCTGGGGTTGGAAAAAGGGGTTCATGTCGTCTCCTGTGTGGTTATGGAAAAAGCGATGCAGGACCGCGGGCCCGGCGCATGGCCGGCTGCGGCATTCGAAAGGCGTCACCCGGGCGGACCCGCCAGGTGTTCAACGAGCGCGGCAGGCACCTCGACGGGCAGGTCGAGCAGCAGGAACGACAGCGCCTTGCCGTGGCTGTCGAGGTTGAGCGCATCGTTCACGCCGCCGTCCAGCACGTCGTCAATGACGAAGTTCATGGCGTGCAGGTTCGGCAGCAGGTAGCGCGCAACGCGGCTGGGCCGGCGCAGCGCGAACTGGCGCGCCACGGCAGCCTCGGTGACCTGCGCGATCAGCACCTCCCACAGTGCGGGATGCCAGGCGATCACGCTGATGTTGGAGCGGTTGCCTTTGTCGCCCGTGCGGCTGTGCGCGAGGCGGTACAGGGGCACGGTCAAGGGCGCGGCGGTGGCGGCAGCGGAGGCCGAAGCGGAAGATGGCGCGGCGGCCGATGCAGGGATCGAAGGGGTGGCGGTGGTCATGGCGGGTTCCTCGGGGCTCAGCATCAATCCAGCATCACGTGGCCCACGGCCACGGACTCGCGCGGCACCAGGCACGACACCGTGCCCAGGCGTGGTCGCATCGCGGTGCGCACGCCGCCGCCGCCCGCCGGGCCGCAGCAGTACAGGGCCGTCACCTCACGCACCAGGCGCTGGGCGCTGGAGTGCTCCCGGTGCTGCAACGCCACGCGCAGGCGCACATCGCGGGCATCGCCGGCCGCAGCCGCGTCCCGCCAGTGCCCGGCGTCGTCGCCGAACACGCTGGTCACCCCGATCAGGTCGATGCGCAGCGGCGCGACGCCGGCCAGGCGCTCGCGCAGGACCTCGCCCGCCAGCCGCGCGCGCGCTTCGGCTCGCGCTCCGGCATAGGAAATCTCGCCCTCGGCGAACCAGCCGGATTCGAAGCACACATTCACCTTGAGCGACGGTGGCCGCGCATGGCCGCTCACCCCTTCCAGCCGCACACGGTCGGTGCCGGCCGGCAGCACGCGCGCGGTGGTGATGTCGGCCACCACATCGGGCGTGAGGTAAGCGGCCGGGTCGTGCAGTTCGTACAGCAGCTGCTCCTTCACCGTGCGCTCGTCGATGCGCCCGCCTGTGCCCGCGGGCTTGGCGATGGTGCAGTGGCCATCGGCGTCGATCTCGGCGATGGGGTAGCCCAGTTGCGCCATGCCCGGCACGTCCTTGTAGCCCGGGTCGGCGAAATACCCGCCGGTGACCTGCGAGCCGCATTCCAGCAGATGCCCGGCCATGGTGGCGCGCGCCAGCCGGTCCCAGTCGTCCGAGGCCCAGCCGAAGTGCGCCAGGGCCGGCCCCAGCACCAGCGAGGGGTCCGCCACGCGGCCGCACACCACGATGTCGGCGCCTGCGCGCAGCGCGTCGGCGATCGGCTGCGCGCCGATGTACGCATTGGCGCTCACGATGGGGTCGGTGGGCAGGGCTGCGCCCAGCGCCTGGGCCAGCACGGCACGGTGCCCGTCCCCACTCAGGTCGTCGCCCTGCACCACGGCGATGCGGGGGCGGCGCGCGCCCAGCGCTTGGGCCAATTGCTGGATGCGGTGCGCGGCACCCAGCGGATTGGCCGCGCCGAAATTGCTCACGATGCGAATGCCGTGCTGCAGGCACTGCGCCAGCACGGGGCGCAGCAGGTCGTCGAGCAGCGGCTCGTAGCCGGCGTCCGGGTTGGCGCGCCGGGCCAGTTGGGCCAGGGCCAGGGTGCGCTCGGCCAGGGTTTCGAAAATCAGTACCGCGGGCTGGCCGCTGGCGATGAGGGCCTGCACCACGGGGGCGGCGGCATCGGTGCGGTCGCCCGAGAAGCCGGCGGCGCAGCCGACCAGCAGGTTTTTTGGGGGGGCCATGGTTGTCTCCTGCCGGCCAATGTAGGCCCCGCGCGTTATTCTGTGAAATAGATAATCAGGATCAATTCATCCGAATCTTCAATGAATATCTCCACACGGCAGATCGATGCCTTTCTCGCCCTGGCCGGCCAGCGCAGCTTCACGCGGGCGGCCGCGCACTGCCACTTGTCGCAGCCCGCCTTCAGCGCCCTCATCCGCACGCTGGAAGATGCGATGGGACTGCGGCTGTTCGACCGCAGCACGCGCCATGTGGCCCTGACGGCGGAAGGTGAGGATTTTCTGGAGTCCGCGCGCCGCATCCGGGCCGAGGTCGACAACGCCTTCGCCGCCGTGCACGACACCGCCACGCTGCGCCGGGGGCGCGTGGCGATCGCCCTGCTGCCCTCGCTCGCGGCGGGCTGGCTGCCCGGCGTGCTGGCGGCGTACCGCGCGGCCCATCCCGGCATCGAACTGGACATCGCCGATGTGCTGTCGGAACCCTGCATCGAGCGGGTGGCCACGGGCAAGGCCGATTTCGCGTTGGCCGCCATCCGGGCCGATACGCCGGAACTGCAGGCCGAACCGTTCAGCAGCGACGGCTTTCACTTGGTGTGCCGCGCCGACCATCCGCTCGCGCGCCGCCGGCGCCATGGCGGCAAGGTCGTTGCGCTGCAACCCGCCGACCTGGCAGCATTCCCTTTCGTGCATCTGGCGCGAACCAGCAGCGTGCGCCAGTACCTGGAGGCAGCGCTGCACCCGCAGGCGATGAACACGCTCATGGAAGTGGAACAGCTCGCCACCGTGATGGGCATGGTGCGCGCGGGCCTGGGCATCAGCGTGGTGCCCACGCTCACGCTGTTCCACTTCGACCAACCCGGGCTGGTGACGCGGCCGCTGGCATTGCCAGGGCTGACCCGCCAGATCTACCTAGTGCGGCGCCGGGACCGCAGCCTGTCGGTCGCGGCCCAGACGATGTATTCCCTGGTCATGGAACACCGGCCTTGAGCGCCGTCAGGCGCTACTTTTTCATAGCAAATAAAGGCGTGGATAAAGCGGTAAAAGCCGATCGGGCTCAAGACCTGCACTAGGCTGCGGCGCGCCGTACCGGCTCAGTGGTGAGGCGGCGGCTCCTGCACGGGCGGCCCATCGCCTCCGGGGGGGTCTTCGACGGGGGGCACAGGCGTCCAGGCGGGCTGGGGCGGCGTGTCCAGCGGAGGCTGCGGGGTGGTCGGGGTCGGAATGGGGATGGAGGACGCGTGCATCGATGGCCTTTCAAGGGACAGTGAAAACGTTGGGGTCGGCTGGGCCGCTGCAGCGGAGAAACAGGCGCCGGCAGCATGCAGCAAGCCCTATTCCGTCTTCTTTCGGTCATCGAGCTCGCCGATCAGCGCCGCACCCTGGCGTGAGGACAACCGGGGTTCCTTGTGCGCATCGCCTCCGTAGTCCAGACCCAGGCCGCGTGCCGAGCCGGAGGCATCGACGGCGGCGATCGGGCCGGTGGGATGCTCATGCACCGCGTCTTCCGGCGCGCGGTTGGCGTACGTGGATTCGTCACCGCTGGCTCCGAAGTGCCGGGGACCTTCGCCATCGCCCCGGTTCTCGCCGTCCACTTCGCCACGGCCGCGCGCGTCGTCGCGCATTCCATAGAGGTTGAAATGGCCCTGATCGCGCTGGCGATCCTGCTCGGGCGTCAATTTGTCGTATGCCATTTTTTTCGCTCCTGAAAAGGAAGCTGCCAGCGTATGCCGCACATGGCCGGGCAGGTGTAGGACCAGCGCTTCCAAGGGTCGGGCACTAAAAACCCGGATGAAAGTTGCGTCAAAATACTGTAAATTCATACAGCATCAACCCAAGGAGTACGCCATGGAAACGGAAGAGCTCACCTACACGGTCACCCTGCGCGACTATCCGGAAAACCTGCCCGAACGCGAGCGCAACAACGCGGAACGCCGCTATGCCAAGGCGATGGAAAAGGCCTTCGGCTCCGCCGCCCAGGTCGCCGCGGCACTGGACACGCTGCGCAGCCTGGAAGAGTCGCCGCCAGAAGTGGTGCCACCCGCCGATCTCGCCTTGCTGCGGCAATGGGGCAAAGCCAGTACCGCGGCGCGCCAAGCCGCGTTCCAGGGTTTGGGCGAGGCGGAAAGCGCGTACTTCGACGTCCATCTGGCGGGATGAACCGCCGTTGTTGCCCATACTTTCCCCACCCATTCCCACACCCATGGGCTTCGACCAAATCGCCATCGCCTTGCTGGGCGCCGCCGCGGCGTGGCTATCTCAATCGCGCCACGAGGAACGCCGGCGCTGGGCCTGCATCTTCGGCATGCTGGGCCAGCCCTTCTGGTTCTATGCCAGCTGGACGGCGGGCCAATGGGGCATCTTCGCCGTCAGCGTCCTCTACATGGGGGCGTGGCTTCGCGGCCTGTGGATCCACTGGCTGACCGCGCGCGAAACGCCGCAGGGCATCGGCACCATTCAACTGGCCCCGCAACGCAGGCCTTGACCGCCGCCCATGGCCATCGGGGTCTATGGCATTGTCCTGCGGCAATCGTCCTACGCGAAGCCCGGGAGCGGCAGACCTAGCATGGCGGTCTCATTCCATCAGGAGCCACGCATGTCGGACGACGCCACGAAAACTGCGCAAGACCGCAAGCTCATCAGCCTGGCCGAGGACTATGAGGTGCGCGACTGGGCCCGGTCTCTGAATTGCACCGAGGAAGAGTTGCGCATCGCGGTAAAAGCCGTGGGCAATTCTGCGCAGGCGGTGCGTTCCTATTTGGCGAATCGGTAGGTAACCACCATGTGGGAAGAACCGGTTGGAAAATTGGCGGATCTCCGGCAAGTGTGCATGCCGGATGCACCGGATGATGTACAGGGTGCCAATCCCGCGCTGCTGCCGCAGCAGGCACATCAAGCACACGAGGCCCGCGTGCAAATGAGCCATGCGGACGCGCCTTCGCGCCAGTTTTCTTGAGGGTTGAGCGTTTGCAGCAACGGGGCTGGCAAGGGTGATCGACGCTAGGCAAGCGCTTGACTTTTGCGCACCGCCCCGTGCGCCGTCGAGGTCAACCCGCCATTTTGCACCAATCCTCCACTTTCCATGCAGTGGGACAACATGGGGGCCAACAGCGCCTAATATTGACCTGTCGACACTCCCTGTCGACACCTCCCTTTCTTGCTCTTGAGCAAGTTTCAGCCCGCCTTGTGCGGGCTGCCTTTTTTGTGCCGCCGCTTTCATTCGCACCGTGGCGATTCGATGCGCGAACGATTCACTTCAAGGCCAAAGGAAAGCGCTGAATGCGATCGCACCCGCACTCATGCAGGGCATCGCAAACGCCGTGCAATGAATGGTCAACCGGCGTGGCGCCCCCCCTCCGTCAAACCGGACGACGCATCTTCATTGGCATGTCCAGGCCATGCCGGCCCCGGTACACGTCTGTCCATCCGGCGCCGTCAGCACACCGTTCCCGCTTCGGCCATAAGCGGCACCCCGATCGTCGTAGCAGAACTTGGTGTCGCAGTGCGTCATGACGATCTGCCGGATCACAGGGAGTGGTGGTTCCTGAATGAGCGGTGTCTGCGTACCGCATGAGGCATTCACTCCGCTGATCGCGGCGTTCATGCGTGAACGCTTTTCTGCACCAGACAGGGTGCG
Organism: Acidovorax sp. SUPP2825; assembly: GCF_030158995.1. NCBI lineage: Bacteria > Pseudomonadati > Pseudomonadota > Betaproteobacteria > Burkholderiales > Comamonadaceae > Acidovorax > Acidovorax sp. SUPP2825. Next base: position 72,455 of record NZ_BQXK01000019.1, read on the forward strand.
GATACTGGAGACAAACTCCAACTCCTTTTGCGCGGCACGGCACTCGGCGGTGGGCTGCGTTTGCGCCATGACAGTCGGCGCTGGTGAAGTCGTTGGAGTGGGACGGCGTTGCGCGTCCTGTTCGGCGCGCTGCTGTTGCGCCTTCAGCTGATGGGCCCGAGCCGCCTCCGTCCGTTCCTGCTGCAACACTTCCGCCGTTTTACGCTGTTCGATCTGTGCACCCGCCTGGCCTGCCTGGCAGGGCTGATCGGAATACGTGAGCTTGCCTGTGGCATCTGCGCACCGATGAACCTGCGCTGTACTCGATAGCGTCCAGCCGCACAGCACCATGGCCACCATGGCGAGTCCCTTGGTATTCATATATGACCTCCGTGCCGAGACTCTAGCAGGCGAAACGCAGCAACGTCGCGCACCAGAGGCTGAGTTCGGCGCGACATTGCAACAGCAGGTTCGAGTGCGAAACGCACAGTTTCAGTCGCCGCTAAACGGGCACTGGTCGCCCGCTGCAGAAGAAAGCCCATCACACCCATACAAAGCAAAAAGCGCTGCAACTGGAACAGCTGCAGCGCTTCGCATGATCTGGTGGGACGTGCGGGGGTCGAACCCACGACAAACGGATTAAAAGTCCGCTGCTCTACCAACTGAGCTAACGTCCCAACCTTTGCCACATCGGCATGGAACCCATGCAGCAAAGCCTCGAATTATAGCGTCTTTTCCAGGCGGATCTACCGCTTTGGCACGGTTGCCAGCATGTCCAAGACCCATCCGGCAGCGCATTGGCCAAACGTGGCGGTCACCGCCACCACCGAGCCATAGCCATGGCAATTGAGTGAACCGTCACCATCGCCGGCGATATCACATGACGCATGGGGAGGTGCCACCGCTTCCCGGCTGAACACGCACTGGACACCGATGCGGCGCCCCTCTTTCGCAGCACCATAGTGTTTGCGCAGCCGGTAACGCATCTGGGCGAGCAGCGGATCGTGCGTGGTGTTCGACAGATCGTCGATGTCCACCTTGTGTGCCAGCCGTTTGCCGCCTGCAGCACCCACCGCCACCAGCCGATGCTTACCGCGAATCGCCCAGTCAGCGATCAGCGCCTTGGTCTTGACCTGGTCGCAGGCATCCACCACCGCATCGACTCCATGCGGCAACAAGGCCGGCCAGTTGCCGGCATCCGCAAACTCCTCGATGCACGTCACCTGGCAGTCAGGATTGATCTGTCCAATGCGGTCTCGCATGGCTTCGACCTTGGCCTGGCCCACCGTGCTGGACAGGGCATGGATTTGGCGGTTGATATTCGACTCCGCAACCTGATCCAGGTCGATCAAAGTGAGGCGCCCGACACCGCTGCGCGCCAGCGCTTCCGCAGTCCAGGAGCCCACGCCGCCAATGCCCACCACGGCCACATGCGCGTTGCGAATGCGCTCGGCGCCGTCCACGCCATACAGCCGCTCCAGGCCGCCGAAGCGGCGCTGGAGATCGGCGGTGTTGGCATCCGGCATCGCATGGACGTGCGAATGGATTTCTGCCGAAGGCTCTACCGCGCCACTCACTTCAGGCGCGACAAGCGTTCTTTGGCCGCTCCAGCCGCTTCGGACTGGGGATAGACGCGGATCAGATCTTCCAGCGTCTTGCGGGCGGCGCGAGTGTCCTTCAACTCGATCTGGCAGTTGGCGATCGACAACGCGGCCTCCGGAGCGCGTGAATGGTCAGGTGCAGCAGCCAACAAGGCCTTGAAGTTGTTGATGGCTTCCTTGTAATCGCGTGTGGCGTATTGGGCATTGCCCAGCCAGAACCTCGCCGAAGGTACATAGCCGCTGCGCGGGTATTGCTTCAGGAAATTTCCGAATGCGCTCACGGCATCCGGAAACTTGCCGGTGCGAAAGACCGCCAATGCCGCATCGAAATCCCGCTTTTCGGCGGGATCGGCCTGGAACTCCTGACCATCCATCGTGACCTTGGCAGGTTCGAACTGGCGCAGCCGTTCGTCAACGCCTTGGGCGATGTCTTTCTGACGGCGCTGCAACTCCGAGACATCCCGCAGCAACTGCTCGTTCTGCCCACGCAGATTGGCCTGCTCGGTCCGCAGGGTTTCGATCTGCGTTTGCAGATCTAGCAGGCTTCGGCGCATCTGGGAAGTCTCGTCGCCAGAGCGGCGAAGATCGTCACCCGCACGCTGGTTGGCCTGTTGCAGCGTGTCCACACGCTGGCGCAATTCCAGAATGGCGCGGCGTGCTTCTTCATCCTCGAACAGCGCGGCGTGGCTTGCCGGAGCGAAAGCCGCCGACAGGGCCAAGGCCAGCAGGGCAAGTGCCTTGCGGGGAACCACCATCTGCGCGCTCATCAACGGTAAGACAGCTCAACGCGGCGATTCTGGGCGTACACGTCTTCCGTGCTGCCCTGTGCCGCAGGCTTTTCCTTGCCGAAGCTCACGGCTTCCATTTGCGCTTCCGACACGCCCAGCAAGGCGAGCGAACGGCGCACCGCTTCTGCGCGCTTTTGGCCAAGGGCCAAGTTGTATTCGCGGCCGCCACGTTCGTCGGTGTGGCCTTCGATCATGACCTTGCGGTTCTGGCCTGCCTTGATGAAACGGGCGTGCTGCTCGATCAGCGACTGGAACTCCGGCTTGACCGCATAGCTGTCGTAGTCGAAGTACACGATGCGGCTCACGCCGACAGGGCCTGCGCCATCGCGCGCCGACTGGCTCAGGTCCACGGGAGCGACACCGCTTTGCGAAGCGCCGTTGGGGTTGGCGCCGGCATTGCCTGGCATCGTCGACGTGGCGCCCTTGTCTTCGACAGGCACGTCTTCCAGCTTCACGCCGGAGCTGCAGCCGGCCACGATGGCTGCTGCGATGAAGATGGCGGAAATGCGTTTGAAGGGAAAGCGGTTCATTGAAATACTCCTCAAGTCCAAATGATCAAAAAATCGAAAGATGACGGTCACTGTTTTTGGAACGGGCCCCAGTCGGGCTCGCGGATATCACCGCCCTGCCCGGCCAAGCGTGCCTTGATCTTGCCGTCCAGCGTGGTCGTCATGAGCGCTTCACGGCCTTGTTGCTGCGTCGCGTAGACGATCAGGCGGCTGTTGGGCGCAAAGCTGGGGTTTTCATCCGCAGTGGTGTCAGTCACGGCCGTGGCCGTACCCGTCGCCAGATCCATGACGTGCAACTTGAACGCACCGCCTATGCGCGAGACGTAAGCCAACCACTTGCCGTCGGGGCTGATGCTGGGGGAAATATTGTAGGAACCGGTGAACGTCACACGCTCGGCATTGCCGCCCGAGGTGCCGACCTTGTAGATCTGCGGCGCACCGCCCCGGTCGCTCACGAAGTAGATGCTCCGGCCATCGCTCGAGAACATGGGCTCGGTATCGATGCCGGTGCTCTGCATAAGCCGACGCGGCTCCCCGCCATTGGCATCGATGGTGTAAAGCTGCGAGCCACCGTCACGGCTCAGGGTCACGGCGAGCGTGCGGCCGTCGGGAGACCATGCAGGCGCGCTGTTGGAACCCCTGAAGTTGGCGATCAGGCGGCGCCGGCCTGAGGCCACATCGTGCACATAGACGACCGGCTTGCGCGACTCGAAAGACACATAAGCCAATTGCCCACCGCTAGGAGACCAGGCCGGTGAAATGATGGGTTCCGGGCTGGACAACGCCGATTGCGCGTTCTCTCCGTCCGCATCGGCCACCCAGAGGCTGTAGCGCGGGCCGGACTTGGTCACATACGCGATGCGGGTCGAGAACACGCCGCGCTGGCCCGTGAGCTTTTCGTAGATGAAATCAGCGATGCGGTGGGCCACCAGACGCAGGTCGCCCTGCGTGACCACGAAGCTCTGGCCACCGAGGTCCTGGCCGCGCACCACGTCCCACAAACGAAAGCGGATGTCGAAGCGACCATCGGGCAAGCGCGTGATGCTACCGGTCGTGAGCGATTCCGCCCCCTTTTGCTTCCACAGGGCGACGTCGGGTCGCGACGTTTCGTCGAGCGCTGGTCCGGAAGAATCGACCGCCCGGAACTGGCCACTGCGCTCCAGGTCGGCCTGGATGATGGCCGAGATCTTTTGCGGGGACTGCGCCTCGCCACGGAACGGCGAGATCGCAAAGGGAAGCTGGGTCAAACCCACGCCGGTGATCTCGACCCTGAATTGGGCCAGTGCGGGCAGTGCGGAGGAAGAAACCAGCGCGGTGATAGCGTGCCGGCGAGAGAGGTGCGGCAGGGCCGCAGCAAGAATGGAGGATGGATTTCGGTCAATAGTCATTGGCAGCCATCGGATACCGAGCAAATGCCGGTGGACAGACCGTGGATGTTACACACTGGTGGGATACCCCTGTGACAAACTGTGCGAGGTTTGGATGCGGTCCTACGTAGAATCCGCGCCTCATGCACGCCCCAGACCCCCGCCCCCTTCCGGCTTCCGAACAAACCGCCCGCCTCACCCTGGCTGCCAGGCTCCGGCGGCTTTCCGTTTATTTCGGCAACCAGCGCTCCGCATGGACCCTCGCCGTGCTGGCCACGCTGGTCGGAGCGGTCACCGAGCCCCTCATTCCCGCCCTGCTCAAGCCCTTGCTCGACCAGGGATTCACCGAAGGCTCCTTGAAACTCTGGATGGTCCCGCTGGCCATCATGGGTGTGTTTCTGGTGCGGGGATTGGCGCAGTTCGCGGGTCAATACGCCCTCGCCCGCATTGCTAACGAAGGCATGATGAAGCTGCGCGAGGCGCTCTTCGACCGCCTGCTCGCAGCCGAAATGGCGCTGTTCACGCGGCAGTCGGCCAGCACTCTGTCCAACACCGTGGTGTACGAAGTGCAGACCGGTGCCACGCTGCTCGTGCAGGCGCTGATGGGGCTGTCTCGCGACGGATTCACCCTGATTGCGCTGCTGGGTTACCTGCTCTACCTCAATTGGCAGCTCACGCTCATCGTCGCCATCGTGGTGCCGGGCGTGGCCTGGATCATGAAGACGCTGTCCCGGCGGCTCTACCGCATCACCAAAAGCAGCCAGGAAGCGACCGACCAGTTGGCCTATGTGGTGGAAGAAAACGTGCTGGCCCATCGCATGGTTCGGCTGCACGGGGCACAACCCAGCCAGTCGCGGCGCTTCGGTGTTTTGAGCCAGAGCCTGCGGCGACTGGCCATCAAGGCCACCATCGCCTCGGCGGCGATGACCCCCCTCACCCAGTTGCTCGCCGCTGCAGCCCTGTCGGGCGTGATTTGCGTGGCGCTCTGGCAGAGCCATGCCAGCGGCGACCGTGATGTGACCGTGGGTGGCTTTGCGGCATTCATCACCGCCATGCTCATGCTCATCGCACCGATCCGCCGCCTGGCGGACGTGGCCAATCCCGTGACCCGGGGGGTCGCGGCCCTCGAACGCGGATTGGCCCTGCTGGGAGACACCCGGGCAGAGGACGGAGGCGACCACGCGCCCGAGCGCACCTCGGGAGCCATTACCCTGGAAGACGTCACCGTGGCGTTCGGCGACGAGCAGGCCATGGCCCTGGACCACGTGAACCTGACCGTGCACCCTGGAGAAACCGTGGCGCTCGTAGGCCCGTCCGGCGCCGGGAAAACCACTTTGGTAAACCTGTTGCCCCGCTTCATCGCGCCGAGCGCCGGCCAGGTCCTCCTGGATGGCCAGCCTGTATCGCACTGGAACCTGCAAGCCCTGCGGTCGCAATTTGCCATGGTCAGCCAGGACGTGGTGATGTTCAACGACACGGTGGCAGCCAACGTGGCGTTGGGCGGCGAAATCGATGAGCAGCGCGTGCAGGACTGTCTGGCCGCCGCGAACCTGGCCGAGCATGTGGCGGCGCTGCCTTCCGGCATGCACACCGTAGTGGGGCACAACGCGACGCAGCTGTCGGGCGGGCAGCGCCAGCGCCTGGCCATCGCTCGAGCGCTTTACAAGGATGCGCCGATCCTCATCCTGGACGAAGCCACATCGGCACTGGATACCGAATCAGAGCGTCTGGTGCAAGACGCACTGCAGCGCCTCATGCAGGGGCGTACCACGCTCGTGATCGCTCACCGCCTGTCCACCATCGAGCATGCCGACCGGGTGGTGGTGATGGAGCGGGGACGCATTGCCGAACAAGGCACGCACGCTGAATTGATCGCCCAAGGCGGCCTCTACGCCCGGCTCCAGGCCCGCCCTGGGGGGCACTGACCCTCCGCTGCGCTCGAGACCTGACCGAAGGCGAAACGCTCCGCCGCCCTACCACTGCCCGCGGCGGGGTTGCCGCCGGCGCACGGCCTCTGCCACAAGTTCCTCCATGTCCTTGCGGTCGGCACGCCGCGCGAAGTCAGCGGCACCCAGACCGATCTGATTGCGCAGCGTGGGGTCCGCTCCTTCGTCCAGCAGCAGCTTGGCCACGTCGGCCGTGCCGTAGCTCACTGCCATCATCAAGGGCGTGGTGCCATTGGGGGACGCGGCGTCGATGTAGGCATGGTTTTCCAACAGCAGCGTGGTGATGGCCGCCTGCTGCGGCGTGGTGCCGGAGGCCGCATAGTGCAGAGGCGTCCACCCCGTCTTGTTGACATCCGCATCCTTGGCAATGAGCGCGCGCGCCGCCTCGACATTGCCCTTGATCGCTGCCAGCATCAACGGGCTTTCATCCTTGACGTTCCGCTCTTCCACCTTGATGCCCTTGGCCGCCATCAGCGCCGCAAAGGCGCGCATGGAGCCTTCTTTCAACGCAAGCGTGAGCGCGACCTCACCCTTCGGATTGCGCGTATTCGGATCGAATCCCCGGCGTACCAATGAGTTGATGCTGGAGTCGTCGTCGCGCAATACGGCGGTAAAGAAATCCTCATACGCACCGGCGTGGGCACATGCGCTGCACAGCGCCGCGGCGGCCAAAGCGAGGGAAGCGAGCACTCGGCGACGGACCATCATGATAGGGTGGCTCCAGAAAAGAACAGTGTGTCGAAATTGCGGCTCGTGGCCAGCGCCACCTCCTGCACGGGCATCCCTTTGACGTCGGCCAACTGCTGCGCCACGAAGGGAACGTAGGACGGGTTATTGGTCTTGCCACGGTAGGGCACCGGCGCAAGGTAGGGGCTGTCGGTTTCGATGAGCATCCGGTCCAAGGGCACGAAAGCCGCCACATCCCGCAAATGCTGAGCGCTCTTGAACGTCACGATGCCGGAAAACGAAATGTAGTAGCCCAGTTCGAGGGCTGCGCGAGCCACTTCAGCAGTCTCGGTGAAACAGTGGAACACACCACCCGCACGGTTACCGACTCCGTTCTCGCCCTCTTCGCGAAGGATGGCCAAGGTGTCGTCCGAGGCGCTTCTCGTGTGGATGACCAAGGGCTTGCCGCACGCGCGGGCAGCACGGATGTGCGTTCGGAAACGATCACGCTGCCATTCCAGATCGGCGATGCTGCGTCCCCCCTTGCGGTCTTCCATGCCGTAGTAATCGAGGCCGGTCTCGCCGATGGCAATCACCCTCGGCAAGGCAGCACGATCGAGCAGATCCTGCTCGGAAGGTTCGGCAATGCCTTCGTTGTCGGGATGCACGCCCACACTGCTCCAGAAGTTGTCGTAGGCCATGGCCAGCCCATGCACATCGGAGAACTCCTCCAGGGTGGTGCAGATGCAGAGCGCACGATCCACGCTGGCATCAGCCATGGCTTGGCGAATGGCTGGCAGTTGGGAGACCAAATCCGGAAAGGTGAGATGGCAGTGGGAATCTGTGAACATGCGCGATCCAAACAAAAATGCCGACCGGCAGTCGGTCGGCATGGCAACGGCGCGGGGCGCTCAGAGGGTCTGTGTCGGCCGATCCGATCCCAGGCTGGTCCCCAGCAACTCTTCGATCTTGAGCTTGAGAATGCGGGATTTTTCGTCCCTCGGAAACTGAATGCCGACCCCCTGTGTCCGATTCCCGGCCGCCCGAGCGGGGGTCACCCAGGCCACTCGCCCCGCGACAGGATAACGCTGCGTGTCTTCCGGCAACGTCAGCAGCACGTAGACATCATCGCCCAGCTTGTATTCGCGCTGCGTCGGTACAAAGATGCCGCCTTCGGCAAACAAGGGGATGTAGGCCGCATACAGAGCCGCCTTCTCCTTGATGGCCAGCTGCATGACGCTGGGACGGGGCGCGGTAGAGGGGCTGCTCATGGTCTTGGGGCGTCTTCTTCAATGGCGCGAGTGTAGGGTGTTTCGCGCCTGGGCAACAAGCGCTTCCAGCATGAGCCCCGCATTGAAGGGGTGATCGGCGGTACGTGCCTCTTTTGCCAAAGCCTTCGCCCAGCGGCTCAACGGCCCGAGGCCCGGCGGCGTCGGCAGGTCCGCCACTGCAAAGTAGCGTGGCGCCGCGCCGACCCGGCACGCCATCAGGTCATGGCAAAGTTTCTGCAACGCGTCCACCGCCTGGGCAGGAGACGCATCGGCTAACACGGTGACATCACCCCTGGCGACCGCCTTGGGCAGTTGCGACCACGATTGCGGGCTGCGCCCGGCACGGGCCAAGCTCAGTGCGTCATCGGGACGACCACCACACGCCCGCAAAAATGCGCTGGCGGCTTCGGATTCCAAACCTTGATGAACCAGCCAATTCACCATGTCGGGTTCGGTGGGCCATTGCATCGTGTGCCCCAGGCAGCGGCTTCGGATGGTGGGCAGCAATTGGTGCGCCGCCTCGGTGGCCAGCACAAATCGCACGTCGCCTGCCGGCTCCTCCAGCGTCTTGAGCAACGCATTGGCCGTGACGTTGTTCATCTGCTCAGCGGGGTACACGAGCACAGCCTTGCCACGCCCGCGGGCAGAAGTACGCTGCGCGAACTGCACGGCGTCCCGCATGGCATCCACTCGGATCTCGCGGCTGGCCTTGCGCTTCTTGTCGTCGATTTCAGACTGCGCCTTCTCCGGCAATGGCCAGCCGCGCTCCATCATCTGCGTTTCGGGCATGAGTACGCAAAGATCCGCATGCGTTCTCACCTCGACTGCATGGCAACTGCCGCAGTGACCACATGCGCCATCATTTGTGGGCGTATCGCACAACCAGGCCCGTACCAACTCCATGGCCAACGCATATTGGCCTAGTCCAGACGGGCCACTCAGCAGCCACGCATGACCCCGCTGTGCCAGCAGCGTCTGGCGTTGCGCGGCGATCCACGGGGCGATCAATGAAGGATGGCTCATGATGCACCCGCGCCAACGTCTGAAGGGCCCGCCTGCAGCCAGCCTCGCTGAACAAGCGAGCCGGTCAATTGCGACCACACCGCATCCCGGGGCTGTCCTGCGTCCAGGCGCACGAAGCGCTGCGGCGCCGCCGAGGCGCGCTCGGCATAACCCTGCCGCACCCGGCCAAAAAAATCGGCAGGCTGCGATTCGAAGCGATCGGGAGCACGTGCATCGGCCAGGCGTGCAGCGGCCATCTCCGGAGGAAGATCGAACCAGATCGTTAGATCAGGATCGCGCATTTTTTCAGGCTCCAGCGCAATACCTGATTGGGTGATGCGCTCCAAAATAGATAGCACCTTCGCATCGAAGCCGCGTCCGCCGCCCTGATACGCGAAAGTGGCATCCGTGAAGCGGTCGCACAGCACCACCTCGCCCCTTGCCAATGCAGGCTCGATCACGCAGCGCAGGTGGTCACGGCGGCCCGCGAACACCAGCAGCGACTCCGTGAGAGCGTCCATGGCGTCATTCAGCAAAAGCGCGCGAATCTTTTCCGCCAGCGGCGTGCCTCCGGGTTCCCGAGTGACCGTGACGGTTTGGCCTTGGCACCGAAAGGCCGCAGCCAAGGTGTCGATATGCGATGACTTGCCAGCACCATCGATGCCTTCGAATGTGATGAACCGGCCCGCTGGCTCCATGGTGGACTTTCTGCCGTGTTGGGGCATGGTCAAGGCTGCCCCCGCTGGTAGCGGTTGACGGCACGGTTGTGCTCATCGAGGGTCGGGCTGAACTGGCTGGTCCCATCGCCTCGGGCAACGAAATACAAGGCGTTGGTCTTCTCGGGCTGGACTGCAGCGATGAGCGAGGCTTTGCCCGGCATCGCGATGGGCGTCGGGGGAAGGCCGGGACGGGTGTAGGTGTTCCAGGGCGTGTCCGCAAGCAGGTCACGTCGGCGCAAGTTGCCGTCGAATTTTTCACCCAGACCGTAAATCACGGTGGGATCGGTTTGAAGCAGCATGCCCGCCTTCAATCGGTTGCTGAAGACGCCCGCGATCTGTGCGCGGTCGGAAGAACGGCCCGTTTCCTTTTCCACGATGCTCGCCAGGGTGAGGGCTTCGTCGGCGCTTCGCAAAGGCGTGTCCGCCGCACGTTGCGCCCAAGCCGCCTCCAGGCGCCGGTCCATGGCATGCATCGCCCGGCGAAGCACGGACAAATCGCTGCTGCCTTTGGCATAGGTGTAGGTATCGGGGAAAAAGCGGCCCTCCGCCGGCACGCCCGGGCGCTCGAGGCGCGCCATGATGGCGTCGTCAGCGAGGCCTTTGGTATCGGGCTTCAACTGGTCTTCCCGCGCCAGCGCCTGGCGGACCTGCCGAAAGGTCCATCCCTCTACCAGGGTGACGGCGCGCAGAGCCTCTTCCCCACGCACGAGTTTTTGCAGCAGCTCGCGTGGGGTGGTACCTGTCGGAATTTCGTAGTTCCCGGCTTTGATCAGGCGGTCCTGGCCGGACAGGCGAAACCAGGCGTAGAGCAGACGGGGATCGGCGTCGACACCGGCGGCGACCACATCACGCGCGACACCGCGGGGCGTAGTGCCCGGCTCGATCGCCAACTCCAGCGGTTGCGCGGAGGACACGCCGCTGCGAACGGGCATGGGCTGGTGCAACCACCACACCGCTGCCGCAGTCGCGGAGCAAACAATGACTAGCAACAACGCGAAAAAACGACGCACAACCTTGGCAGCCTGTAGGGAAGGAACCGGGCATCATAATTCAGCCATGACTTATCCCTTGAATGGCATAGCCCCCCTGCCCCACCTCGGCGTGATTCGCGTGGAAGGGGAAGATGCAGCGAAATTCCTGCATGGCCAGCTCACCCAGGATTTCGCGCTGCTGGGCATGGATCAGGCCCGATTGGCCGCATTCCTTACCGCCAAGGGACGGGTGCAGGCCAGCTTCATCGGCTTCAAGCGCAGCGCCACGGAAGTGCTGTTGATTTGCAGTGGCGACTTGCTCGCTCCCACGCTCAAACGGCTGTCCATGTTCGTGCTGCGTGCCAAGGCCCGGTTGAGCGATGCCACGGCAGATTTCGCCCTGTATGGCTTGGCAGGGGATGCGGTGACCGCGCTGACAGCGGGTGAGCCACCCTTACCGTGGTCCAAAGCCGATCGGGACGTTGCCACTGTGGTGCATCTGTATCCGGCAGTGGGTCAGCCGCGCGCACTGTGGGTGGCACCGTCCACCGCACCTGCGCCGGTCGGGAATTTTCTCGCGCCCGGATTGTGGGAGTGGAGCGAAGTCCAAAGTGGCGTGGCAACCCTGACAGCGCCCCTCGTGGATTTGTTCGTGCCTCAAATGTTGAACTACGAATCCATCGGAGGCGTGAATTTCAAGAAAGGCTGCTATCCCGGCCAGGAGATCGTGGCTCGCAGTCAATTCCGTGGCACATTGAAACGACGCACCTATCTCGCCCACGCAGCCCAACCCATTGCGGTCGGATTGGAGGTCTTCGCCGCCAGCGACAGCGAACAACCTTGCGGTGTGGTGGTGCAAACAGCAGCGTCTCCAGATGGCGGAGTGGATGCCCTGGTGTCCCTCCAAATCGCCTCCACAGGCGAATCGCTGCGCGCAGGCGGCGCGGAGGGAGTGACCCTTGCGTTAGGAACGCTTCCTTATGCTTTGCTGGAAGACATCTGAACTGAAAACCTGCATGAAGATTCGTGCAGGCCTCTTGCATGCTTGATTTCGCCCCTTCGGCGAGCTAAATCACCTTCTCGTAGTACTTTCCACCTGCGGTTCATCCGGCTTGCGCGCACCGGAAGCAAAATCGGAGAGTGCGACCATGGCTTCGTCGCGGTTAGGCCAATGGCCATCGGGTAGAGGCAAGTTATGGCCGTCTACTTGGATCTGCGCGAAGTAGTAACGCCCTGCCTTGCTCAGGCACAACTCGGCCGTGTAAGTGGCTCCGTCGGCCACCCCAAAAACTGTCTCTTGCGCGTGCTTCTCATGCATTTCCAGCCCTTTCAGAATTTTTCCCATTCTGAGCAGGTGGCCTCATTGTTCTTGTAGGCGGCTTGGCCTTGTACAACGCCAAGCCGTGCTCAATTCATGATCTAACTGAAATTGGTAAACACCACGCGCATAAGAAAAAAGCGCTGCAATCTTTTGATTGCAGCGCTTTTGATGACTTGGGGTGGCTGATGGGGAGCCACCAGCCATATTCAAATTCAAGCCTGGCGCGGGTTTCCAGAGGTTGTTACACAGCCGTGTGTGACAGTTAGTGTATCAAAGAAAGCCATCCAAACGACCGATTCTTAGACCCGTTTGGCGGCCTAACGGAAGCGTTAAATTGGCTGCATCAAATTTGAAACTTTGTGGGAGCAAAAGGCAAAGGCATATGCAAAAGAGCGGCTCAATCCTGCAAGCATCGCGATGCTTGAATACTTCACGCGCCAATAGGCTGACAGCAGCGCACGCATTCAGAATCAACAACCAGCTAAAGCGACTTGTGTGCGTCAATTCACCTTGCGGTTCGAGCCCAAACGCTAACCCCTGATAGCATCAGCTGCTTCGCTGTTGCGCACCGGTGTTGAAAGACCGAACGCTTTTTTCAGGTGCTTGCCTGCTCGTTTGCTTCTCCGCGCCACCGTGCCCATTTCTGCTGAGAACGGTTTCATCCTCACTCGCCAATGGCGGGACACGCACGCCGGCACGGAGCTCATCTACTGGCTTGTCACCGATACCGGCCCGCTGAAGGTTGTCCTCACAGAACAGGTCTCGGTCGCCTTCGTTGAGGCACGCCACCGTGCAACGGTGGAATCGCATATGGTGTCATTGCCTGGCTTGCAGCTCAAGGAACTGGAGCTGAAAACCCTCCAGCATGCTCCCGTCCTTGGCATCTACGCTCGCAAGTTCCGCCTGATTAGCAAACTGGCACGCGCGCTGGGGCCTCAGGGGATTCTGCTGCTGGAGGCCGATGTCCGGCCCCACGAGCGCTACTTGATGGAGCGCTTCATCACCGCAGGAGTTTCGGTGGAAGGTGGCACCGTGAAGGATGGAGTGCTCTTTGACGGCCGCCTGAAGTCTGCCCCGGCGTACCGCCCCAATTTGAAGGTCGTCTCGCTCGACATCGAGACGAGCCAGTACGAGGAGCTGTACTCCATTGCCTTGGACGGTACTGGACTGCGCACTGTCTTCATGCTGGGCGATGCGCCTCATGGGCCCATCTCCCAGTCAGACTTCGAACTGATATACCTGCCAACCCGCAAGGCGCTGGTCGAGCGTCTTAATGACTGGTTCGAAGAACACGACCCTGACGTCATCGTCGGCTGGAGCGTGGTGCAGTTTGACCTGCGCGTGTTGCAGAAGACTGCCGAAGTAGCTGGTGTGCCGCTGCTGCTCGGCCGGGAGCGCCAGCCTATCGAGTGGCGCACGCATCCCGGCAAGCAGGGCTACCTCTTCGCCCCCATGCCTGGGCGCGTTGCCATTGACGGTATCGAGGCCCTTAGAGCCGCAGTCTGGAGCTTCCCCTCCTTCAGTCTGGAGAACGTCTCGCAGCAGCTGTTGGGAGAGGGAAAAGACATCGGCGACGAGTACGACAAGATGGCGGAGATTGAGCGCCGCTACCAAGAGGACAAGCTCGCCCTGGCTACGTACAACATCCGTGATTGTGAGCTGGTCCTCCGCATCTTCGAGAAGGCCAAGCTGCTGGAATTCGTGCTCGAGCGGGCCCAGACCACGGGCCTCCAGGCAGACCACTTCGGGGGCTCCATCGCTGCGTTCAGCCACCACTACCTGCCCCGCATGCATCGCCAGGGCTACGTGGCACCCAACGTTGGTGACATCGCTAGCAAGGCCTATCCTGGTGGCTACGTGATGGACTCAAGGCCGGGCTTCTACGACTCGGTCGTGGTGCTTGACTACAAAAGTCTTTACCCTTCCATCATCCGAACCTTCCTCGTCGACCCGGTGGGATTCGCGGAGGCCGCCGTGGCTACCGACGGGGCCCAGCTGGTTCCAGGTCCCGAAGACACACTGTTCTCGCGCGAGAAGCATTGCTTGCCCGAAATCGTGACCACGCTGTCTACTGCTAGGGATGAGGCAAAGCGGGTCAAGAACGAGCCGCTATCCCAGGCTCTGAAACTGCTGATGAACTCATTCGCGGGCGTGCTCGGCGCCTCGGACTGCCGGTTCTTCAACCCGAAGCTTGTCTCGGCCGTAACCTTGCGCGGGCACGAGATGATGAAAATCACGAAGGGCTTGGTGGAAGAGCGCGGGTACCACGCCATCTACGGTGACACAGACTCCATCTTCATTTGGCTTGGCCGTACCCGTACGAACGCGGAAGCGCATGCAATAGCCGCCTCCCTAGCGAAGGACATCAACGCCTGGTGGACCCGCAAACTTCGCGATGAGATGGGCCTTCAGAACTTCTTGGAAATTGAGTTCGACACGCACTACAAGAAGTTCTTCATGCCGACCATCCGTGGTTCTGACGTGGGGAGCAAGAAGCGATACGCCGGGCTGAGCTCTGACGCCAACGGAAAGGAAGAGATGGTGTACCGCGGGCTGGAGATGGCCCGCAGCGACTGGACACTGCTTGCGCGGCGTTTCCAGGAAGGGCTGCTGTCTCGCATCTTCCAGGGCGAGCCGTACAGGGAGTTTGTTGTGGAATACGCTCGAGACACGCTCGCTGGCCAGAAAGACGACCAACTCATCTACCGCAAGCGGCTGCGGCATCGTCTCGACGAGTACCAGTCCAATGTACCTCCGCAGGTTCGCGCCGCGCGGCTCGCCGACGAGCACAACGCTCGCCTCGGGCGACCCATGCGCTACCAGCGCGGGGGGTGGATTCAGTACGTCATGACGAGCAGCGGGCCCGAACCTCTTGAAGCACGGCGGTCTCGCATCGACCACGAGCACTACCTGACCGCGCAGCTCCAACCCATTGCTGACGCCATCTTGCAACCGATGGGTGAGAGCTTCACTGCGCTCACGTCGACGCAGCGCGGGCTGTTTTGACGCAATGTGATTTGGCGGCCTGAGCCGGCGCATGCTCGCCGATGTCCCTTCCCATGCATCTATCTGGCGTTTATCAGCAGGCGCTCACCCTGGCCCCGGCACGACGGTATTGACCGACTACCGTACTTGGCCAAATCTAAACACCGATAGCTATAACTGTGTAAAAAAGGCCGAAAATTACGTCGCCGCCGCCCTTTCGACAGCAGCTCGGCAAGGCCCGGCCCAATTTTTGGCATCCTGCTGCAACCCGCGCCAGTATTAGGTTTACTGAGCGAACTAGTGCACAGTAACAAGGTCATTGGGGCCTATGTACTCAAAGGAAATAGTGTTTAAAGCTCCCGTAGCGGTCGCGATGGAGAGCCCAATGGCGGCCCGATTAAAAGCATAGCCAATCTTGCCAACCTCCTTGAAGTCCGCGGTGTAAATCGCGTCTTCCTTGCCTACTCCCCCACCCAGCCTCAGTGGGGTCCCAGGTGGCATGGGCACGTTGTGCCAAGTAACAGGCCCGGTGTATGTGGTCGCAGACCAAGGCTTGATGTATCCGCCACCGTGAGGTGCAGTGAAGTCAACCCATAACTCATGTGATTCCGGCGTGGGCCAAGCGAAGTCCTCTCTGCGCCCCCGAACTTCTTCGGATGCGAGCCAAGCTCTCATTCCAGCAGGAGAATCGAAATTGGCGGCCGTCGCCATAACAGCACGAATTGCGCCTAGCCTGGATGCAAAGCCGGCTTTAATGAGCGTGGCGGCAGCTACCGATAAAGTTCCAGTTTCTATCGATGCAACCGCATTCGCACTACCGTAGCTAGCCACAGTAATCTCATCCGAGAATGGGTCATTATGCGCCTCCGCCCTCACTCGCACAGCCTCCATTGCCCAAGGCAGGTTGTAGACAAAAGCGCGTTCAATCAGATTAACAGTGTCATCAGGGTCATTTCCAAAAATTTCTGGGACTGGCACCCCTCGAAGCCACAACTCCAATATGCGTTTCCAGTCTGCAGGTGGGTCTGTAGGACGGAAAGGGGGAATTTCAAAGGCGATATCTGCAAAGCCAATGATGGCCTGAATTGCTGTATCGACATCTCCGGAGTCTACGGCCACGTTTGCTGCCAGCAGTAAATATTCGAGCTCTTGCGCTTTGCCATCGAGCGCTTGCCCGGTAGTCAGGCCTACACCTGCAAGAAAGTAGCCACGACGTTGTGAGGAGGAGGAATTGGACCAGATGAAACGCACTCGAGCTTTCAACCCACCGATTAATAGACGTTTTATCGTAGCCTCTTGACGCACGAGTCGTCGATTGAGCAGCGAGTTAGTTAGCACTGCGTCAAGCGCTGCCTCAATATCCTCGTCTGCTACCTGCGCATCACCAAGTAAGCTAAAGATTGCGGTATCCAGGCTCGCCAGCTGTTTTGGCCAAGCAGCCTCCGACTCTTCTGCTCGCCAGCCTTTCTCGAACTTGATAAATGGAAAATCCCATCCCCCCTGATTTGCAACGTATTCGAGCACAGCGCTTACGTCGGCAGTATTTAGCTTTCTTGCCACCCGCACTAGCAGCGACTTGAGCAGTTCCAAAATCCCGCTTTCCATCTCGCGGCCCTTCGTACTCGCGATGAGCCCGTCCCAGGCAGAGCGGCGATTTCCATGGTCATCAAACATGGGGTAAAGCACCAGCCCCTCTATGTCAATGTAGGCGCGCCCAGCACGACCAACGACATTTCGAAACTCCGAGATGTCAATGCTCGAAGCATTTCGGGTGTGTCCATGAAACACCAAACTGGTTGCAGCAAGATTCAAACCCTGTGCAAGAGTCGGCGAGGAAACTGTTAGATTCAAAACACCATCTCGTAGCAGACGCTCTATCTCTTTTCTGAATGATGTAGGCAGCTCTCCGTGATGCACCGCAACACCCAAGCGCAAGCACTTGAGAATTTCGTGATTCGGACCGAACCATTCAGAACCGACTGCGAGGGCTGAGCTGAGGACCTCTATTGGAGGCGCTGGCATAGGCACGATAAGCCCGTCATCAACCATCCGGAGGATACGTTTGGCAAAGGGGAGAACCGACACCCGAAGCGGGCAGAAAACCAAGACAGACTGCCCCTCCTCAAGCAGTCGCCAGGCACTGAAGATACATAAATCAGTTTGAGAAGCTGGGTAGACTTTCGCGTTCTTCCTGGTCGTCAAGGTCTTGCCTATGACAAACTTGGGAACAAACGGATGCTCGTCACCAACTACGACGTTGAGCTGCGCAACTTTACTAGCGGGATTCCAGTCAACCTCCCCAAATCGCAACCGAGTAGGACGCCAGTCGTTTTTGATAAGCCCATCGATGCGGTCGGATGTGAGCCACTTGGTGAAGTCCTCAAGTTGGTCCCCATCAGGCAAGATAGCCGAAAGGCAAACAATCCGTCTGCCGGCCGCGTCAGCACGCCGCAGAAGGCGTTGAATCTGCGCCTCATACCGGACCTCGCGTTCTCCTATGCCAATCATATGACCCTCGTCCAAGACGACCAATCCGATGTCGTCCAAGAGCTCGGGGTTACTTCGGAGTGCAAAGTCTAATTTCTCGGGCGTGGAGACCACAATGTCCTGAGACGTGAGGGCGGCCACATCACTCGAGCTTGCACCAATGCTGCCATAGAGACTCGACACCGTCTTACCTAGCGGCCCGAAGGTCCGCCTTAGCGAAACCTCGGTTTGCGCCGATAGCGCCCGAAGTGGAGTTACAAAGACCACCCGCTTTCCACCTGCAAGGCAGGCCAAGATACACAGCTCTGCAATACGCGTCTTTCCTGCGCTAGTCGGCAATGAAAGTACCAAATTAGTGTCAACCTCGAGCACTCGTTTCGCTGCGTCAATCTGGGAGGGCCACAGCTCAACCTCTGCCCTGCGTCGACGCAAGAGCGAGGCAACAAATAGCTTTCGCAAATTTACCCACTCACCCATCTCTGCGCCGGCAGGACCTTGAGTAGGCAATAGTGCATGGAAGCTACTCGTCCAAAGTCCGTCGACGATGTATACCGCCAGCCGATGAGTCCACCATTGGCTAACCAAGTTCAACTCTCCTGCAACAGCAAGTCCTTCTCGCAACCGATTCTGGGCTTGCAGTATCAGAAGTTGGTCCCCTCGCTCCAAGGCGAGCAGTGTTTGAGACATTGCTGATAGAAAGTTGCCTTCCAATGCCAGGGTCATTGCCTCAATGACGCCTTCATCTTCAAAGTTCTTATTCTCAAGCTCAGCGTCAACATCCTTAGCGAGTGCCCCAATAAGGTTTTTGTCCGAACCTACCCCCGATTCGAACCAGCGCGACACCGCAGCATTGACCCCATCAAGGTCACGCAGCATAAGTTGAGCCAAACAGCGTTCGACAACGGAAAGGTTCGACTGGCCCAGCCCTCTAAACAGCATTGAGTAGGCGCGAGCCGAGTACCTGCCAAGGTGATAGGCCCCACCCGCCATGAGGCGGTGAAAGTCGCGGTCCTCATTCACCTCGCCGCGCGCCACTACGGCCTCAATGGACTCTGCAGACACCTCGAAGGCCACTCTGGCAAGAGAAAAACTGCCTCCCAAGTCCAGATACCGCAACCCATGCAGCAATAGCGAGTACCCAAAGGACAGCAGGTCCTCAGACAGTTCGGGGCTAAAAAGAGGCGCGTCGATAGGCAAAAGCCCAGCCCGCCAAATCATTCCGCGAGCCTGTCCTCGTGCCAGCAACTTTTGCCGATATCCAGGGGTGATAGCGGCTTCAATGTTCGCCTGCAACTCTTCAAGCGTGGTTGCCATTAGACCTCCACTGCAGCGAACACGGAGCTGATGAAATTCTGATGGTCTTCAACACGAACACCTACATAGTGCTGCGCTGACGCACCCGTATAACACGCTAGGTTTTTGGTCAGCATCGCAGTTGTGTCATTGCCGGAGAACGTAAAGAGCATGTGAGTGACATGCGTAGGTCTCAGACTCCGCTTCATTTGCGCATCGTCCAGTGCATCCCGAAGTAGTTTATCTTCTGCCAATTCAAGCCTGTCAGCCACAAAACTCATTGCATGAGGCGAGGGAAGCTCGCCAAATGCCGATAGCGCGTTGCGGGCCGTGCTGACCGTACCAGCTTGCATTTTTGTTCCGCTTTTGGCTTCAGCCTTCAGGGAACCTCTCAAAACCCATCCGGTCCCTTGTTGATCGAGAACGCGTGCTCCATCCTTTGCCATGATCACTCCCCGTAGCGCCCTGAAGTTCGACCTGTTCGCTGAGGCCTCGCGCCAACACAAGA
>NZ_BQXK01000020.1:0-87576 GCF_030158995.1 Acidovorax sp. SUPP2825
CGGGCCTGCAAGGCCCCTCATGCACCCAGGCGCAGACCGCTGCTGGGCCTCATCACGCTCAAACGGCTACTGGCGCCCACTCCTCCCTATTCGGATTCGTCAAACATGGGGTTGTGAGAGGCTCCCATAACTGGGGCGTAGTGAGAAAAAGTGACATTCCCCGAAGTGAATTTGTGCTATTGAAAATATAGCGGTATGCCCTAGTTCCAATTGTGCTGGAGGCACTTTTTACCCCTGATCGGTGAAGGGTTGCCCGTCCATGCCTCGGCCCGGTGGCCGCAGGGGCGCCCGCCCGCATGGCCCTGCCGGCACGCGGGCCGGGCCGGCTGACTACAATCGCGCTCCCCGAAAGGCGGCTGTCCCGGCCGCCTTTTGCGTTTCCGTCCCCGGGACCATGTAGAGGACCACCATGTACAAAAACCTCGCAGCCACGCTCGTGGCCGCTTGCTGTTGGCTTTCCCCCGCCTTTTCCCAAACCAGCCACACCGCCCAGACCGCCCAGACCGTCCCCCCGGCCGTGGTGAAGGCCGGCTTCGTCTATGTCTCGCCCATCACCGAAGCGGGCTGGACGCGCCAGCACGACGAGGGCCGCAAGGCCGTCGAAGCCGCCATGGGCGACCGCGTGCGCACCACGTTCGTGGAGAACGTGGCCGAGGGCGCGGACGCCGAGCGCGTCATCCGCGACTTGGCCGCCACGGGGCACCAGATCATCTTCACCCCCAGCTTTGGCTACATGGAGCCCACGCTGCGGGTGGCGCGGGACTATCCCGGTGTGAAATTCGAATCCATCACCGGCTACCAGACCGCGCCCAACGTGGCCACGGCCAACGCCCGTTATTACGAGGGCCGCTACTTGGCCGGCGTCGCCGCCGGGCGCATGACGCGCACCAACGTGGCGGGCTACGTGGCCGGCTTTCCCATCCCCGAGGTGCTGCAGGGCATCAATGCGTTCACGCTGGGCCTGCGCTCGGTCAATCCCCAGGCCACGGTCAAGCTGGTGTGGCTGGACGTGTGGTTCGACCCGCCCAAGGAACGCGATGCGGCCATGGCGCTGTTCAACCAGAACGTGGACGTGGTGGCCTTCCACACCGGCTCCACGGCGGTGATGGCCGCGGCCCAGGAGCGTGGCAAGCTCGCGATCGGCTACCACTCGGACATGCGCCGCATGGGGCCGGATGCGCAGATCCTCGCCGTCACGCACCAGTGGGGCGGCTACTACACCGAACGCGTGCGCGCCGTGGCGCAGGGCACGTGGAAAAGCGGCAACCTCTGGGGCGGCGTGCGCGAGGGCATGATCCGCGTCGAGGGCTTCGGCAGCAAGGTGCCGCCGGCCGTGAAGGCCGAGGTGCTGGCTCGCCAGGACGACATCGCCAAGGGGCGCTTCCACCCGTTCCGCGCGGGGGCGACCCCTGTGCGCGACAACACCGGCCGCGAGGTCATCGCCGCGGGCCAGACCCTCGGCGATGCGCAGATATTGCAGATGAACTGGCTGGTCGAGGGCGTGCAGCGCTGAAAAGGGCGGGGAGGGGCCTTGGCGAGGCCCCGTCCTCTCTCTTTCGGCTGCTACAGGTGGCGCGCCACCAGCTGCGGCAGCGACGAGGCCAGCAGGGCCACGCCCGATGCCGTGAGCAGGCCCAGCACGATCTGCCGGAAGGCCACGTCGCTCAGCCCGATGTACAGCCGCGTGCCGAGCAGCGTGGGCACCAGCATCGCCGGCGCCACGATGGCGAAGAACGGCAGCATGTCACGCGTGACCATGCCGGTGCCCAGGTAGGTGCCCATGGTGACCAGCAGCATCGACAGGTTGAAGTTCTGGATCACGGCGCGCTGCTGGTCCTTCTCGTAGCCGCGCAGGGTGCACCACAGCGTGGGCAGCGTGCCGGTGAACCCGCCGATGCCGCCCATCACGCCGCCGGCCAGCCCCACGACGCCATCGGCCACGCGGCCTCCAGAGCGGATGCGCGGCAGGCGCTTGGCCATCAGCATGGTCGGGCACCACAGCACCAGCAGGGCGCCCAGCAGCGTCTTGAACCACACCATGTCCAGGCGCGGCAGCAAGGCCACGCCCAGCGGAATGCCCAGCAGCCCGCCCAGCACGAACGGCGCCAGCGTGCGCACGTCAAAGCCGCGGCGCACCGACACCGCCGCGACGATCTGCCCGGTGAGCGCCCCGAACACGGCCAGCGCCGCCGCCAGGCGCGGCTCCAGCGTCCAGGCCCAGAACGACATGGCCACCATGCCGAACGCGAACCCTGACAGCCCCTGCACGAACCCGGCCACCACCGCCCCGATGCCCACCACCCAGTAGATCGTTTCCATTGCGCGCTTCTCCCCCCATTTTTTTGATCGGAAGGCGTCCGGCCCCGCAGGGCCGCCGCCGCATGGGCTGCGATTGTGAGGGAGCCACATGAGCCAATCTTTCTCATTTAGTATTGCCCCATAAGCCAATGGATATGGCTCTGGGAACGTTCGATGACCCCTGCCGAGATGGAGGCCCGGCTCGCGTCGCGGCTCAAGATGCGCCACCTGGTGCTGCTACGCATGATTGCGGAACACGGGTCGCTGACCCGCGTTTCGCACCGCATGGCGACCAGCCAGCCGGCCGTCACGCACGCGCTGGCCGAGCTGGAATCCATGTTCGGCGGCGCGCTGTTCCACCGCTCCGCGCGCGGCATGGCGCCCACGGCGCTGGGAGAGCTGGTCATCGCCCGGGCCCGGGCGATGCTGGAGGACCTGGGCCATTGGGTGCGCGACATCGAGGCCGTTGGCCTGGGCCGCGCCGCGCACCTGCAGGTGGGCGTGATCCCTTTCGTGTCCGGGCGGCTGCTGGCGGCCGCTATCGGCCAGACGCGGCCGCAGGGCCTGCAGGTGACCGTGACCATCCACGAAGGCACCAGCGACCGCCTGCTGGAGCGCCTGCGCCAGCATGAACTGGACTGCGTGATCGGCCGTGCATCGGCCGTGCTCGACATGCAGGGGCTGGAGCATGAGGTGCTCTACCACCAGGCGCCCCGCCTCATCACCCACCGCCGCCTCGCCGCGCGGCTGGGGCGCCAGCCCCTGGCCTGGCAGGAGCTGGCCCGGCTGGAGTGGATTCTGGGCGCCCGCCAGACGCCCATGCGCGAGCAGATCACCGATTTCTTTCTGCGCGCAGGGGTGGCGCCGCCCGCGCCGTTCGTCGAGAGCCTGTCGTCCAAGCTCATCGGCGAGTTGATCGCGGCCAACGAAAAAGCGGTGTCCATCGTGCCCGCCGACATCGCGGAGGAACTGGCCCGCATCGCGGGCGTGGGCATCGTCGCCCACCGCTTCGGCTGGACGCTGCCGCCCATCACGCTGTTCCAGCGGACCGAGGGCGCGCGCTACGAAGAGCAATCGCTGTTCGTGGCGGCGCTGCGCGCGGTCTGCGCCCGGCAGGCGGCAGCGCAGGCCGGCGACGCCGCATAGCGCCAAGCGCGTCGTTCGCAGGGCTCCGCGCTGACCTGGAATGCATCTGCGCCGGTCTGGCAACTACCCGAAGGGATAGTTTCCGGGCGCCCCGGGCATTGCTGTAATGCCATCGACATGCCCGCCAGGCACGCGATGCGCTGGCCCGCGCGGCCCGCGGTGCGCCCGGCGGGTCCAGAAAAAAACCAAGGGGAGAAGGTCGATGCGAATGTTCATCACGGCGGCGCCTGTGGGCGCCGTTCCACAGCAAGCCCTGGCCCGGGAGCCGAAATTCCTGCCTGCCCGGTCGATCGAGGCCGCGGACGCCCAGGGCATGGGCCTGGCCCATCGGCTGGCCGCCGATGGCTGGGAGGCGGTGCCGGCCGGCGGCCTGGGGATCTGCGACAGCCTGGACGCCCTGCAGGTGGCCAGCGCGGCGGACGGGCACGAGGCGCCGGGCCGCCGCCTGGGCGACGTGGAGGCGCGCCGGCACCTGCCGGGTGAGGCCCTGCACCGCATCGCATCGGCAAAAACGGCGCGCGAGCTGGTGCTGACGCTCACCTCCCAGGGTTGGGACGTGGCGGGCGCCGGCGATCTGGCATGGCGCGCGGAAACGATCGAGACCTACCTGCCGCCCGCATTGGTGGCCGCGTTGCAGGCCGAGGCGCCGCAACTGCTGGACGCCCTGCGCAAGCGCGGCTGGGCCGACCACGGCGCGGGCCACTGGAACCCGGGCAGGACGGCATCGCCGCACCTGCCCATCGCACCCGAAGCCATCGTCGCGCACAGCGTGGCGGCGGTGCGCGAAGGGGCCGCCATCGTGCACCTGCACACGCGGGACTGCAGCGGCCAGCACCCGGTCCACGTGCCCGGGGTGGCCGTGCCGGTGCGCCTGGGGCGGCAGGCCAACCACATCGACGAAGCGCAGTATGCGGCGATCGTGCCCCGGCTGCACCAGGCGGCGCCCGCCGCCATCCTGAACCTGTCCACCAGCGTGCGGGGCGGTGCCGCCGACTTCGAAAGCCCCGTGCGCCGGGTGCATCTGCGGGCTTACGGCGCGCAGCAGCGCGCGCCGGAGATGGGCTCCTTCAGCCCGGGGCCGGTGGTCTTCCAGGCGGGCGGCGGCTATGAGAATCCCCCGGCCTTCCTGGCGGCGCAGATCGCGCACTGCCGGCAATGGGGCGTGCGGCCCGAGGTGGAGGTGTTCAACGGCGCGATCCTGGACGGTGCGCTGGGGCCGTATCAGGCCGGCCTGCGCTCGGTGGGCGGGCCCGTGCTGTTCATGCTGGTGGTGGGGGTGGACCAGCACCGGCGCCTGCCCGATGGCGGAGTGCAGGACGATTCCCTGCTGCCGGTGCAAGATCGCAAGGACATCCTGCGCCTGCTGGCCGAGGGCTCCGCAGAGGCCTTCGAACAGGCCCTGGCCCAGGCGGTGGCGCGGCTGCAGCCGGTGGTGGCGCGCATCCGCGCGGAGTGCCCGGGTGCGAAGGTGTCCGCCCTCGTGCCCGGACCGATGATCGTGCTGCTGCCGCGCCTGGCCGTGGCCCTGGGCCTCGACGGCGTGCGGGTGGGCCTGGAAGATGCCTTGAACGTGCCCGATCCCGAGGTGGCGGGCGGCTGGCGCCGCGGCACCACGGCGGAGCAGGTGCGCTATGTGCGCGAGCAACTGCAGGCCCTGGGGGCCACGGTGCTGACCGCCGAGGAAACGCGCGTGGCGCTGGACATGCCCCATCCCGATGTGGCGCTGCTGCAGGCCGCGATCGCCCGGCTGCAGCCGCTGGCAGCGACTGTGCCGCTGGACCGCCCCCGGGCCATGGCCAGCGCGGTGCTGGCGGCGCTGGCACCGCTGCAGCCCGCGTACGCAGCCCGGGAATCGCGGTTCCTGGACGCGCTGGAGGCGGCGGCCAACCACCTGCCGCCCGATGCGCAGGCACCGGGTGCGGGCGACCTCGCGCTCGCGGCCCTGCGCGACCATGGGCTTTACGCGCGCTTTTTCGTGGAGGAGCGGGACCGCTATCCCCGTGAAGGTGCGGCGGCGTTCCGGCACGTCTATCCGCTGCAGGCCCTGAACTTCGTGCGCGAGTTGCTGGCCGAGCGCCAGCGCCCCGGCGGGCGGTGGGACGCGGCGCTGCAGGCCATGGCCGCCGAAGCGGGCCTGCCGCCCCATGCCTACCAGGTGCCGCCTGCGCAGTTCAAGGGGCCGCAGGGGCGGTTCCTCGAATTCCTCACCGCCATTCCCTGCCACTACACGGACGACCGCACCGACATCGTCCACACCGCCGTGCGCAGCGAGCCCGGCTACAGCGCCGCCATGGCCGTGCTGTTCGAGGCCATCCACGAGCGGGCGGTGGCCCTGCGGGCCAATTCGGAGGCCGAGCCCAAGAGCGCCGGCATCCGGGTGTACCGGGACGCGCCGCGCAGCGGCGGCCTGGCGGTGCCCATCGACATGGACGTGGCGGCCGTGCAGGGCGCCATCGCCCGCGGCGCATGGATCGTCCTGCCGAGCACGCCCACCACCCACTACCCGGAGGGTCTGAAGCTCTCCACCGGGCTCACGGCCACGTTCGCCCGGTTCCTGGAGCGCACGCAGGCCGCCGCCGAGGTGCTCGGCATCGCGCACGCCGGCCTCGATGCCGACGGCACCGTGCTGATCGAATCCAGCATGCTGCACAACCGCTTCACGCTCAACACGACGGCGCATGCGCAGGTGGTCAGCCACTCGTCCCGCCTCATCTACGAGCGCGTGGTGCTGCCCCGGCTGGTCGCGTTGCCGCGGGCGCTGGCCTGGACGGCCACCGGGCTGGTGGAGCGCGATGCGGCGGGCCGGCCGCTGAACCGCGACGGGCAGCCGGCGGGGCGGCTCTCTTTCCAGGGCATCGAAGACCTGGTGCGGCTGCATTTCCTGGCGCACAGCTCCGGCATCGCGACCATCCAGCAGATCGACAACGCCGCCCGGGCGGACCTGCAGCGGCTGGGCTATTCGGTGCAGGAGCAGGAGGAAATCTTCAACCGCTCCGTCGCCCTGTCGTTCGCGTCGGCCTGCGATGTGAACCTGTCCGTGCTCGGCACCCCCACCGTGGACGTCACCGCGCTGAACGATGTGCGCAGCGTGGCCGGCACGACCACGCCGGACTACCTGTGCGGCAGCGGCAACGGGCTCTGGAGCCTGGCGCCGCTCCTGCCGCACCGCGATGACGAGGCGTTCCGCTACGGCAGCGCGCACTGGATCTTGCGCAAGGGCGAGCAAAAGAAGCTGCTGCTCCGCCTGGCGGGCGTGGTGCTGCGGGAAGACCCCGTGCGCCTGCACGACGGGCACTCCATCCGCCGTTATCTGGAAGGCGCGCCCGCTTCGCTGGTCGAGCTGGTGGCACTGCTGCAGACCGCTCCCGCCTCGCTGCGTGCCGACATGTTGCTGCGCCAGCATTTCGCACGGCATGGCTCCCCGGCACGCCCCGTGCCCGCGGCCCGGGATCGCGCGGCGGACCTGGCCCTGGCCGGTGGTACCGCCTGATGCGTCGGCGCACCGCACCCGCGAAGGAGACATGAGCATGGCCAGGATCGCCATCATCGGGGGCGGCTGCAGCGGCACCCTCGTCACGCAAGCGCTGAGCCGCATGGGCGGCCAAGCCGGGATTTCCGAGGTGCTGCTGTTCGACGAGTCCGGCGGGTTCGGCCCGGGACTGCCTTACGGCCGGGACACCAACGACGGCGAGTTCATCCTCAACATGGCTTCGTCGTTGCTGAGCGCCCGGGCCGGCGAGCCGGACGGGTTCGACCGCTGGCTGCAGCAACTCTGCGCGGGGCAGGCCGATGCGCCGGGCGGATACGTGCGGCGCTCGCTCATGGGGGCCTACCTGCAGGATGTCGCCCACCAGGCCGAGAGCGCGTTCGCCGCGCGCGGCGTGAAGCTGGTGCGCGTGGCGCAGGCGGTGACCGACATCGAGCGCGGGGCCAGCGGCTTTCACGTGGCCACAGCCCAGCATGCCTGGCATGTGGACCAGGTCGTGCTGGCGCTGGGGCATCTCAAAAAACGTTCGCCCTTTCCGGGCGTGGCGCACTACCACGCGAACCCGTACCACGACCTGGGCGCCATCAAGGCCGAACTGCCGCGGCATGCACGCATCGGCATCCTCGGCACCAAGCTCACGGCCATCGACATGGCGCTGCTGCTCGGCCGGCTCGGTGTGGAGCGCATCCACATGTTTTCCCATTCCGGCCAGCTGCCCCTGGTGCGCGGCGCCCTGCCCACCACGCCCCTGGTGCGCCCGGAGCACCGCTATGTGGGCGACACGCTGCGCGGCTTCCTGCGCTGGTTCCGCGAAAGCCATCCTTGCGGGCACGAATACCCGGGCCTCATGACGATCCGCGATCCCCTGGTCCGCATCGGCCGGGAGATCGAGGCGGCCCAGGCCGTGCGCAACTGGCAGCTGCAGCTGGACGCCACCAAGGAGGACATCGACCGTTACTGGACCGCGCTGCGTCCGGACCAGAAGCGCCGGTTCTTTCGCAAATACCAGGGCCTTTGGATGAGCTACCGGCACCCGATGCCGCTGGACAACGCGCGCAAGATCCAGGCGCTGCTCCAGGCGGGCCGGCTGACCGTGCACCCCGGCTACCGGGCCACACGGCTGGCGGAGGGCCGGCCGGGATTCCAGGTGGAGCTGGCCAGCGGAACGCTGGCGCTCGACGGCATCCTGGATGCGACCGGCGTGGCCGGCAACCTGGCGCGCATCGATTCGCCGCTCATCGAGAACCTCATCGACCGCGGCCTGGTCCGCCAGCACGAACTGGGCGGCATCGCGATCGATGCCCAAAGCCTTCAGTTGCTGGGCCAGCCCGGCCTGTTCGCCATCGGGGCGCTGACCCAGGGCGCGCTGTTCTACGTGTCTGCCATCGAGCGGCTTTTACTGCACGCCCAGCGCATCGCGGGGCAACTGGGCCGCTTTGGCGCCCTGACGGCGGTCGGAGACCGCGAGGCGTTGCCGCACCGGGAGCGGGTGGCGGTGTAGCGCCGCTGGTATGGGCCCCATGCGCTGCGGCGCATGAAAGGCGCCGTGCCCGGCGTTAAGCTGCCGCCATGCAAATCTACCGCTCCGGCCTGCTGCGTTTCGCCGACGACCATTCGGCCCTGTATGAAGAAGACGGCCTGCTGGCCATCGGCCCCGATGCCCAGGGGCGCCAGCGCGTCCAGGCCGCAGGCGCCTGGAACACCCTGGCGGCCCAATACGCACAGTGGCCGGTGGTGCACTGGCCCGGCCGCATCATCGCGCCGGGGTTCGTCGACATGCACGTGCATTTTCCGCAGACCGATGTGATCGGCTCGCCCGCCGACGGCCTGCTGCCCTGGCTGGAAAACTACACCTTTCCCCACGAATCCCGCTTTGCCGATCCGGCCTATGCCGCCGGCGTGGCCACCGTGTTTCTGGACGAACTGCTGCGCAACGGCGTGACGACTGCGCTCACGTTCGCCACCTCGCACCCGGCGTCGGTGGACGCGCTGATGGGCGAGGCGAAGGCGCGCGGACTGCGCCTGATCGCCGGCAAGGTGCTGCAGGACCGCCACTCGCCTGATGGCGTGCGCGACCAGACCGAGCAGTCCCTGCGCGACACCGAGGCGCTGATCCGCCGCTGGCACGGCCAGGACCGGCTGGGCTATGCCATCACGCCGCGGTTCGCGCCCAGTTGCACCGAAGCCCAGTTGCGCGGCGCGGGCGAACTGGCCGCGCAATACCCCGACGTGTGGATCCAGTCGCACGTGGCCGAGAACCTGGACGAGATCCGATGGGCCCGCGAGCTGTTTCCCGCGGCCCGCAGCTACCTGTCGGTGTACGACGACTTCGGGCTGATGCGCGAGCGCGCCGTGTACGCCCACTGCATCCACTTTGACGATGCCGACCGGGCGCTCATGCGTGACACCGGGGCGGTGGCGGCGGTCAGCCCCACCAGCAACCTGTTTCTGGGCAGTGGCTTCTTCGACTACGCCGGGGCCGACCGGGTCGGCTTTCGCTATGGACTGGCGAGCGATGTGGGGGGCGGCACGAGCTTCAGCCCGTTCCACACCATGCTCGCCGCCTACTACGTGGGGCGTGAAGGGCAGACGAAGCCCGGCCTGTCGCTTTCGCCGCAGGCGCTGTGGTGGCAGCACACGGCCGGCGCGGCGCGCGCGCTGGGGCTGGCGGGCGTCATCGGCAACCTGCAGCCCGGGTGCGAGGCCGACTTCGTGGTGCTGGACCCGCGCGCCACGCCGCTGCTGGCGCGCAAGACCGCGCACGCGGCCAACCTGGACGAACTGCTCTTCGCGATGATCGTGCTGGGCGACGACCGGGTGATCGAGCGCACCGTGGTTTCCCAATCCGAATAGGCCCCTGGCGCAGGTTGCACTAGCGCATGTCGCTATGAAAAATATAGTGCCTGCCCGCGCGTCCTCTCTACAATGGCGGCCCAGCAGGAGTGAGCAATGAGCATCAAAAGCGACAAGTGGATTCGCCGCATGGCGGAGCAGACCGGAATGATCGAGCCCTTCGAGCCGGGCCAGGTCCGTGAAGCGGAAGGCCGCAAGATCATCAGCTACGGCACCAGCAGCTATGGCTACGACATCCGCTGCGCGCCGGAATTCAAGGTGTTCACCAACATCCACAGCACCGTGGTGGACCCGAAGAACTTCGATGAAAAGAGCTTTGTCGACTTCGAAGGCGACAGCTGCATCATCCCGCCCAACAGCTTCGCGCTGGCACGCACGGTGGAGTACTTTCGCATCCCCCGCAACGTGCTGACCATCTGCCTGGGCAAGAGCACCTATGCCCGCTGCGGGATCATCGTGAACGTGACGCCGTTCGAGCCCGAGTGGGAGGGCTATGTCACGCTGGAATTCAGCAACACGACCCCGCTGCCGGCCCGCATCTATGCCGGCGAGGGATGCGCCCAGGTGCTGTTTTTCGAAAGCGACGAGGTTTGTGACGTGAGTTACAAAGACCGGGGCGGCAAATACCAGGGACAAAGCGGCGTCACCCTGCCCAAGGCCTGAGGCGCGCCTGATTTTTCGGGCGGTGGAGTCCTACACCGCCACGGCTTTTTTACCGTGAGCGAGGGTGGCTACGGTTTTTTACGATTCAGCCAGGTTCTGTGTTGCATCCGGTTGGATGCTGTAAATCCCACGCAGAACGCTGCCTGAGGAGCCCACCATGCCTGCCACCCACCACGCCGTATCGTCTCACCAGGCCGAGCGCACGGGCCTTTCGCATGTGCTGCACGAGGCTTCGGGAGGCAGCATCCACCGCTGCTATTGGCCCGCCGAAGCGCTCGATGCCTTCCTGCTGCAGATGGCCGCCCGTGGCCATTGCATCAGCGCCGCCATGATGCTCGGCGACCGCACCTACGCCCTGCAGCAGATCGAACGGGCCCGTGCCCTTCCGGGATGCGCCCTGCATGCCCTGGTGCAGGAGT
This sequence comes from Acidovorax sp. SUPP2825, assembly GCF_030158995.1. Taxonomy (NCBI): domain Bacteria; kingdom Pseudomonadati; phylum Pseudomonadota; class Betaproteobacteria; order Burkholderiales; family Comamonadaceae; genus Acidovorax; species Acidovorax sp. SUPP2825. Next base: position 10,867 of record NZ_BQXK01000020.1, read on the forward strand.
TGTCCGGTTATTTCGAAGACGCCGAGCCCGCCGCTGCCAGCGTGCATTGGTGCACGCGTTGATACAGGCAGGGAGCGCCTGAAGGTCGGCGCGTTGCGTGGATGCCTCTGGACCGGTCCCGTCCTACGCCCCCGCAGGCCATCGACCGGGTTTTCGACCCTGGCGCGCTGCCGAGCATCCCACCCATCCATTTCAGCCCCATCCGCAAGAGACTGCCATGCACGACGATTTCCATCCCCCTGTGTCCTCCGCACCCAGGCTGCGCCCGTGGCCTATCCTGATCGGCAGCGTGGTGATCGCGGCGCAACTCGTCGCGCTGGGCTGGGTGGTGCAGGGGCAGGTGCAGCAGGCATCGGAGCGCCAGGCGCACTGGGCGCCCCGGGGCCTGCAGAGTTCACCGGCCACCTATGCAGCGGTGGACGCGCCCTCGTTCAGCGAGCCGCAGCCTTGATGGCGTCGCGAATCGACCCATGGGAACTGCTGCCCGGCGTGCGGCACGGGCGTAACATCCGGCGCACCGCACCCGCAGGTGCGAGCAGGAGAACCGTATGAAATGGGAAGGCAACCGCGAGTCGGACAACGTCGAGGACCGCCGCGATGGCGGCGGCGGTGGGGGCATGCCGGTGTTCGGCGGCCGCAGCATCGGCATCGGCACCATCGTGGTGGCGTTGCTGGGGGGCTGGATTTTCGGGATCAATCCCTTGACGATTCTGGGACTGCTGAGCGGCGGCGGAGGCGCTCCCGCCCAGGTCCAGCAGGCGCCGGCACATCGCCCGCCGGCCGACGACAAGATGGCGCGCTTCGTCTCCACCGTGCTGGCCGACACCGAAGACGTGTGGACCGACATCTTCCGCCAGGGTGGCAACGCCTATCAGGACCCGAAGCTCGTGCTGTTCCGTGGTTCCACACCCACTGCCTGCGGCACCGGCCAGGCGGCGATGGGCCCGTTCTACTGCCCCGGCGACCGCAAGGTGTACATCGACCTGGGCTTCTATGAAACCTTGAAGAACCGGCTGGGCGCACCGGGGGATTTCGCCCAGGCCTACGTGATCGCCCACGAGGTGGGCCACCACGTCCAGAACCTGCTGGGCATCAGCGCCAAAGTGGACCAGATGCGTGGCCGCGTCAGCCAGGTGCAGTACAACCAGTTGTCCGTTCGCCTGGAACTGCAGGCCGACTGCTTTGCCGGGGTCTGGGCCCACCATGCCCAGAATGCCCGCCAGATCCTGGAGCAGGGCGATGTGGAAGAGGCCATGAACGCCGCAGCCAAGATCGGGGACGACGCCCTGCAGCGGGCGGGCGGCGGCGCCGTCGTGCCGGACAGCTTCACCCACGGCACCAGCGCGCAGCGCCAGCGGTGGTTCCATGCCGGCCTGGAAAACGGCAGCGTGAAGGCTTGCGACACGTTTTCGGCCCGCAGCCTGTAGTGTGAACGCCGCAGTGGAAGCGTTCACCCTGCCATGCCTGGGGTGGCGTTTGCGCTTTTACAGCCATCGTATGGTGCTATGAATTGAATAGCATCGTGCCTTTGGCGCACGAATGCCTAGCCGAAAAAACACCCCGTTCAGCCCCTGGTGCGACAATAGCGGGCTAAATGACAAGTTCTTTCTCCAATTTATCGCTGGCTGAACCGCTGGCACGCGCCGTGGCCGAAATGGGCTACGAGTCCATGACGCCCATTCAGGAGCAGGCCATTCCGGTCGTCTTGACTGGCAAGGACGTGATGGGTGCGGCCCAGACGGGCACCGGCAAGACGGCCGCCTTCTCGCTGCCCTTGCTGCAGCGCCTGCTCAAGCACGAAAACAGCTCCACCTCCCCCGCCCGCCATCCGGTGCGCGCCCTGGTGCTGCTGCCGACGCGGGAGCTGGCCGACCAAGTCGCCCAGCAGGTCGCCCTGTACGCCAAATACACCAAGCTGCGCAGCACCGTGGTGTTCGGCGGCATGGACATGAAGCCGCAGACGCTGGAGCTGAAAAAAGGCGTGGAAGTGCTCGTGGCCACGCCCGGCCGGCTGCTGGACCACATTGAAGCCAAGAATGCGGTGCTGAACCAGGTCGAGTACGTGGTGCTCGACGAAGCCGACCGCATGCTGGACATCGGCTTCCTGCCCGATCTGCAGCGCATCCTCTCGTACCTGCCCAAGCAGCGCACCACGCTGCTGTTCAGCGCCACGTTCTCCCCCGAGATCAAGCGCCTGGCGGGCAGCTACCTGCAAGACCCGATCACGATCGAAGTGGCCCGCCCCAACGAAACGGCTTCCACGGTGGAGCAGCGTTTTTACAGCGCCAACGACGACGACAAGCGCCGTGCCATCCACCAGGTGTTGAAGACGCGGGGCCTGAAGCAGGCTTTCATCTTCGTGAACAGCAAGCTCGGCTGTGCCCGGCTGGCCCGCAGCCTGGAGCGTGAAGGCCTCAAGACCGCGGCGCTGCACGGCGACAAGAGCCAGGACGAACGTTTGAAGGCGCTCGATGCCTTCAAGCAGGGCGAAGTCGATCTGCTGGTGTGCACCGACGTGGCGGCACGCGGACTGGACATCAAGGATGTGCCGGCCGTGTTCAACTTCGACGTGCCGTTCAATGCCGAGGATTACGTGCACCGCATCGGCCGCACGGGCCGCGCAGGCGCCTCGGGCCTGGCGGTCACCCTGGTGTCCAGCAGCGACACGCGCCTGGTGGCGGACATCGAAAAGCTCATCAAGAAGAAGATCGATCTCGAAGCCCTCGAGTACGAGGAAGACCGCCCGCGCGGCCGCATCAACGACGGCCAGCGCGCGTGGCGCGAGGATGGCCAGCGCGAAGGTGGCCGGCGGGAGCGGGGCGGCGAGGCGCACGACCCGCGTGGCAGCGCGCCGCGCAGCAGCTACCGCGCCCCTTCAGCACCCCGCGATCCGTTCTTCGACAAGCCGTACGAGGCACCGGCCACCGAGGCGGCGCCCCATTGGGAGTCCGCGGCCAAGGCCCAGCCGGCGCGCAGCGGCATCTCGGCCAACATCAAGCCCAAACGCAAGGTGGCGGCCCTGTTCAAGGCCGTGCAGCCCGAGACCGAAACCTCCTCGCAGTGAGCCCCAGGATCGATCCGTCGGCCGGGGCCTGATTCGCTGAGGCCTTGGGTGAGTCCTTATCGCCGTTGGGCGGCGGGTGGCTCGTTCTTGTTCAGGCCCCAGGCTTTTGCGCCTCCTCGCAATCGACATGGCAATGCTCACGGTCTGCCAGCGTGCGGCCGAACCGGACCGCGCTGAGGCAGCCTCCCCACACGCAACCGGTGTCCAGCGCCAGCAGGTTGGCTCGGTTCATCCAGCCCAGGGTGGACCAGTGCCCGAACGCCACCAGCCCGTTCTGCGTTTTGCGGCCCGGTGCTTCGAACCACGGCACCAGGCCGGCTGGGGGAGCGGTGGCAGCCTCGCTGCTCTCGAAATCCATGGCGCCCTCAGGTGTGCAGAAGCGCAATCGGGTGAGGGCATTGACGATCACGCGCAAGCGGTCCGTCCCGGTCAGCGTGGGGTCCCAGCGGTCGGGCGTGTTGCCGTACATGGCGTGAAGGAATGCGGGCATGTCGGCACCGCGCAGCACGGCATGCACCTCGTCGGCATGCGCCAGCACGTCCTGGGCCGACCACGAGGGCAATACGCCCGCGTGGACCATCAACAGGGGCTCTCCGCCATGCACATGCTGGCGTGCCAGCGGCTGATGGCGCAGCCAGTCCAGCAGGGCCTCGCGGTCGGGTGCCTGCAGCACCTGGTCCAGCGTGTCGCGGCGGGAAGGCTTGCGGGCCCCGTGGGCGGCCGCCAGAAGATGCAGGTCGTGGTTGCCCAGCAGGCTGCGCAGGCTGTCGCCCTGCTGCATGCAGCGGCGCAGCACGGCGGCGGAATCAGGGCCCCGGTTCACCAGGTCGCCCAGCAAATAAACCGTGTCGCGGCTGGGAGAGAACCCGATGTGGTCCAGCAGGCGCTGCAATGCCGTGTCGCAGCCTTGAATATCCCCGATGCAGTAGAGCGCCATGGCGTTTCCGAAGGTGGTAAACCCGCATTGTCGCGGCTGGACGAGGCTGTGCCAGGTAATCGCCCAGGCTACGATGGCCGGGCCGGTGCAAATCAGGGCGCGCGCTTCGATATGGCTGAGCTGGCAGAGTTCCCCGAAATTCCAGAAATCAGCGGGTTATTCAAAGGGTGGATTGCGCCCGCTTTCTCTGCACGATATTGAAAGATACCTATAATGCGGCCTTCGTTATTAATCTCCGTACATCACCATGAGCACTAGCTACAAAGACCTGCTGAAACAGCGCGAAGAACTTGAGCAGCAAATCGGCGAAGCACGTCGCCGCGAACTTTCCGATGCCATCAATCAGGTTCGCAATCTGGTGGCGGAGTATGGTTTGACCGCTCAGGACGTATTTCCCACAGGCCGTGCCCGCAGTGCCAGCGCCGGCGTCAAAGTCGCTCCCAAATACCGCGATCCCGCGACGGGCCAGACGTGGACGGGCCGTGGCAAGGCGCCCAAGTGGATCCAGAACCAAGACCGCGAGCAATTCGCCATTTGAGTGCAAGCCTTGAATTCCAGATCGCGCGCAGGCACGGCCCGCACTGCGGATTGGCAAGAGCAACCCACGCAATAAAAAGCCCGCCTTGGCGGGCTTTTTTCATGACCGCGAATACCGTGCCGTTCGGTTTGACTGCATGGGCAGCCCAGGCGGGTTTCCTGGCTTCCCTTTCATCGGTGCACTGGCCGCTTTCGGGCGCTGCGCTCTGTCTCCAAATCCCAGCCATTGGGAGTTGGCTTAACCTTCTTGAGCGGCAATGCTGCCCAGCCGATTAATTTCAAGGAAAGCGATCGGATAAAAATGAAGATTCCGCAGGGCGGTATTTTATTAATCGAATGGCACGCGATATATGGCGTTGTACCTACCCGTGCTGCTGCTCCCATGGCGTAGGACGGCAGGCCTTGCGATCGGGCGTTTCTTCTGGAGTTTGGCGGTGCACTCTCTGAAATGTCCTGCATGCGATTACCCCACGATTGCATCGATATGTAGGACTGCCAGAATAGGTGCTCTCGTCCCCACAGGAGTAGCACTACATGGCCTCGATGTCACCCCCGGTTTCCCGCCACGCGTTCGCATCCACCCTGAAGAATTTCACGACGGGGTCCGGCAAAAGCGGCAAGTTCTATTCGCTTCCGGCACTGGCCAAGCAATACCCGTCGATCAAACGGCTCCCGGTTTCGATTCGGATCGTTCTGGAATCGGTGCTGCGCAACTGCGATGGCCGCAAGGTCACGGCGGAACACGTGGAGCAGTTGTCGCGCTGGCAGCCAGTGGCCGACCGCAAGGACGAGATTCCCTTTGTCGTGTCGCGCGTGGTGCTGCAGGATTTCACCGGCGTGCCCTTGCTGGCCGATCTGGCCGCCATGCGCAGCGTGGCCCAGCGCCTGGGCAAGAAGCCCAAGAAGATCGAGCCGCTGGTGCCCGTGGACCTGGTGGTGGACCACTCCATCATGGTGGACCACTACGGCACGAAAAAGGCGCTGGACCTGAACATGAAGCTGGAATTTCAGCGCAACCGCGAGCGCTACGAATTCATGAAGTGGGGCATGCAGGCATTCGATACCTTCGGCGTGGTGCCGCCCGGGTTCGGCATCGTTCACCAGGTCAATCTGGAATACCTGGCGCGGGGGGTGCACAAGAGGGCCGATGGCGTGTACTACCCCGACACGCTGGTGGGCACGGACAGCCACACGACCATGATCAACGGCATCGGCGTGGTGGGCTGGGGCGTGGGCGGCATCGAGGCCGAGGCGGCGATGCTGGGCCAGCCGGTGTATTTCCTGACCCCGGACGTGGTGGGCTTCGAGCTGACCGGCCAGTTGCGCGAAGGCGTGACCGCCACCGACCTGGTGCTGACGGTGACCGAGATCCTGCGCCAGCACAAGGTGGTAGGCAAGTTCGTGGAATTCTTCGGCGAGGGCACGCGCACGCTGTCGCTGCCCGACCGGGCCACCATCGGCAACATGGCACCCGAGTACGGCGCGACGATGGGGTTTTTCCCGGTGGACGAAAAGACCATCGATTACTTCAAGGGCACCGGCCGCACCGACAGCGAGATCGAAGCGTTCGAGGCGTATTTCCGCGCCCAGGGCCTGTTCGGCGTGCCGCTCGCCGGCGAAATCGACTACTCCAAGATCGTGCGCCTGCACCTGGGCGATGTGACCCCCAGCCTCGCCGGACCGAAACGGCCCCAGGACCGCATCGAGCTGGGCAACGTGAGCAGCGACTTCGTGTCGCTGTTCAGCAAGCCCTCGGCGGAAAACGGCTTCAACCGCCCGGCCGAACTGCTGCACACGCGGCACCACATCCACCGGGGCGACGAGGGCGTGAGCGAGGCGGTCCCGGCCGAGAAGCCCGCCCCTGCGGGTGGACCGCGCTTCCTGGTCGAGATGGAGCACAACAAGCCGCCGCTGGCGGTCACGCATGCCGATGCCGCCGTGCGCCTGCCGACCAAAGGCGTGGACCCCACCATCGGCAACGGCGACGTGCTGATCGCCGCCATCACGAGCTGCACCAACACCTCCAATCCGAGCGTGCTGCTGGCCGCCGGCCTGCTGGCCAAGAAGGCCGTGGAGGCCGGCCTGAAAGTGCGGCCGCACATCAAGACCTCGCTCGCGCCCGGCTCCCGCATCGTCACGGAATACCTCACCGAAACCGGTCTGATGCCCTACCTGGAAAAACTCGGGTTCGCGCTGGCGGGGTATGGCTGCACGACCTGCATCGGCAACGCCGGCGACCTGGCGCCCGAGCTGAACGAGACCATCACCGGCAACGATCTGGTCTGCGCGGCGGTGCTGTCGGGCAACCGCAATTTCGAGGCCCGCATCCACCCCAACATCAAGGCCAACTTCCTGGCCAGCCCGCCGCTGGTGGTGGCGTACGCAATCGCCGGCACGGTGCTGCGTGACCTCATGACGGAGCCGGTGGGCAAGGGCAAAGGCGGGCGCGACGTGTACCTGGGCGACATCTGGCCCACCAGCGATGAAATCCACGCGCTGATGCGCTTCGCCATGAACGGCAAGGCCTTCCGCGACAACTACGGCAAGGTCAAGACCGATCCGGGCGCGCTCTGGAACAACATCAAGGGCGTGAAGGGCGACACCTACGACTGGCCCGCCAGCACCTACATCGCGGAGCCGCCCTTCTTCGCGCGGTTCACGCTGGAGGCCAAGGAGCGGGCGGTGGGCGCGGACGGCTCCAAGGCATCGGAGTCGGTCGTGGGCGCACGCATCATGGCGCTGTTCGGCGACTCGATCACCACCGACCACATCTCGCCGGCGGGCTCCATCAAGGAGACCTCGCCCGCCGGGCAGTGGCTGCTGCATAACGGCGTGATGAAGCAGGACTTCAACAGCTACGGCGCGCGCCGCGGCAACCACGATGTGATGATGCGCGGCACCTTCGCCAACGTGCGCATCAAGAACCTGATGATTCCGCCCACCGCCGACGGCTCGCGCGAGGAGGGCGGCGTCACGCTGTTCCAGAACGAGGGCGAGTTGCAGGGCACGAAGATGTTCATCTTCGATGCGGCCATGAAGTACATCGCCCAAGACACCCCCACCGTGATCTTCGCGGGCGAGGAGTACGGCACCGGCTCCAGCCGCGACTGGGCGGCCAAGGGCACGCAACTGCTGGGCATCAAAGCGGTGGTGGCCAAGAGCTTCGAGCGCATCCATCGCTCCAACCTCGTGGGCATGGGCGTGCTGCCCCTGCAGTTCAAGGCGGGCGATTCCTGGGAGTCGCTGGGCCTGACCGGCACCGAGACGATCGACGTGGCTCCCGATTCGGAACTCACCCCGCAAAGCGACGCGCTGCTGACGATTCGCCGGGCCGACGGATCGCGCCAGGAGGTCACGGTCACGCTGCGTATCGACACGCCGATCGAGGTGGACTACTACCGCGCCGGCGGCATCCTGCCCTATGTGCTTCGGCAGTTGTTGACCGCTTGATTGGGGGACATCCACCCGGGGGGCGAGCGGCCCGATACACTTGTGACGATATGTTCAGGTAACCCGCCGCCGCCATGACCCCCCCTCCCCACCGTCCGGTCACTGCAGCCATCGCGCGGACGCTTCTGTCGGAGGCGCCCGCGGTCACGCTGATGTTGGTGGTGGCGGTGTTGGCGCTGCTGCTGGTGCCGGTGGTGCAACTGCTGGGCTCGGGCCTGCAGGGGCTGCACGGCCTCGAGCCTTTCCTCGACATGGTGGTGGTGCTCATCGGCCTGCTGGCCGTGGCGGTGTCCCTGCACATGCTCGACGATACGCAGCAAGGCCGCGCCAACGTGCTCGTGGCCGGGCTGGCGACCGCTGCGGTCTGTAATTTCCTTCACGCTGTTCTGCTGCACCAGATGGAAAGCATGGCGTCCGTCACGCGGGCGAATGTCTCTTCCTACTTCGGATTGCTGGCCCATGGGGTCGAGGCGCTGACCCTGCTGCTTTTCGCCTTAAGGGTGTCGTTCCACGGGCCCGGCCGGGCCTGGGCCGTGGCCTCGGCCGGTGTGTCGCTGGTGCTCGTGTGGTCCGCTTCCAGCGGATTGCCCGAGCAGTTCGGGCTGGCGCACGGCGAGCGCTTCGCCATGGGGGCGGACGCGCTGCTCGGAGGCGTCATGGCCGTTGCCGCCTGGGTGATGTACCGGGTGCACGACACCGCCGGCAGGGAGCGCGGCCGGGGGCGCCGGCGCATCATGGCCTGCGCGGCGGCGGCCCTGGCGCTGGCGGAATTCGCCATGCTGCTGTACCCGCTGCATCCGGTTTTCGTCGACACGTTCGCGCACGCCTTGCGCGTGCTGGGGTATGCGCTGATGTTCCAGGCGGTGTTCATCGCCGGCATCCGCATGCCGTTCGCCCGGGCGCGCGAGGCCGAGGCCCGGCTGCTGGAAAGCGAACGCCGCCTGCAGCTGCTGGGCCGCAACCTGCCCGACAGCGTGCTGTACCAGCGCGTGCGCGAGGCGGACGGCCGCTGGCATTTCGTGCACATGGGCGATGCGATCGAGCGCTTGAACGGCATTTCGGCCCAGGCGGTGGTGAACGATGCCACCCTGTTCTTCGAGCAGATGGAGCCGCAGGACCGCCTGGCCTGCGCCGCTTCGGACGAGGCGTCCTACCGCACCATGGGCGTCGGCGACTCGGTGGTGCGCATGCGCGTGGCCAACGGCCAGTTGCGCTGGATGCGGATGAGCTCCACCCCCCGGCCGCTGGACAAGGGCCGCGTGATCTGGGACGGCGTGCTGACCGACGTCACCGAGCAGCGGGAGGCCCAGGACCTGAGCCGCGCGCACGAGGTGCAACTGGCGAGCCTGCTCAGCCACCTGCCGGGCGGCGTCTCGCGGCTGGACCGCGATCTGCGCATCGTGTACGTGAACCCATCGCAGGCGCACTGGCTGCGCCGCCCGGTCGATGAGCTCGAAGGCCAGTTCCTCGTGGACGTGCTGCCTGCCGACCTGATGGCCCCGATCCAGCCGCATTTCGACCGGGCGCTGCAGGGCGAGACGGTAGTGTTTGAGCACCGCATTCCCAAAACCCATGGCGCCCAGTTCTGGCACACCACGCTGGTGCCGGAAGTCGCCGCCGATGGCCGCACGGTGGCCGTGGTGGTGTTCGCGTTCGACCTGACCGAGCAAAAGCGCATGGCGCTGGAACTCACGCAGCAGCGCACCCGCCTGGCCAGCCTGGTGAGCGCGATTCCGGACGTGGTGTTCCTCAAGGATGCGAACGGCTGCTACCTGTCGTGCAACCCCGTGTTCGAGCGTTTCATCGGGCGGCGCGAGCGCGACATCATCGGCCTGTCGGACGACGATCTCCTGCCCGCCGTCGAGGCCCAGCGGGTGCGCCAGCTCGACCAGCGCGCCATGGCCGCCTGGCAGCCACTGGTGTACGAAGAGACCCTGACGTTCCAGGAAGACGGCTACGAGGGCTACTTCGAAACCATCAAGACCCCCATCCGCGATCTGCACGGCCATGTCACCGGGCTGCTGGGCGTGTGCCGTGACATCACCGACCGCAAGAAGGCCGAGCAGCAGATCGAACTGCTGGCCTTCTTCGATGCGCTCACCGGCCTGCCCAACCGCCGCCTGCTGCTGGACCGCCTGCAGCGCGCCAGCGCCGTCTGCCAGCGCAACGGCCAGCTGGGCGCGCTGCTGTTCATCGACCTGGACAACTTCAAGGACCTGAACGACACGCTCGGCCACGACATGGGCGACCAACTGCTGGCACAGGTCGCCACGCGCCTGGTGTCGTGCGTGCGGGCCACCGACACGGTGGCGCGCTTTGGCGGCGACGAGTTCGTGGTGATGCTGGAAAACCTCGACGCCGGTCTGACCGAGGCGGCCACGCAAGCCGAGCACGTGGCCGACAAGCTCTTGCTGCAGCTCAACCAGCCCTTCATGCTGGGCACGCAGCAGCACTACAGCACGCCGAGCATCGGCATCACGCTGTTCGGCGACCAGCCGCGCAGCGTGGACGAGCTGCTCAAGCGCGCCGACCTGGCCATGTACCAGGCCAAAGCCGAAGGCCGCAACACGCAGCGCTTTTTCGACCCGGAGATGCAGGCCCAGGTGCACGCCCGTTCGCACCTGGAAGCCGACCTGCGCCAGGGGCTGGCCCGCCAGGAGCTCGCGGTGCACTACCAGCCCATCGTGGACCACCGCGCGCAGCTGTGCGGTGCCGAAGCCCTGGTGCGCTGGCACCACCCCGGGCGCGGCATGATCAGCCCCGGCGACTTCATCCCGCTGGCCGAGCAGACCGGGCTCATCCTGCCGCTGGGGCGCTTCGTGCTCGAATCGGCGTGCGAGCAACTGGTGCGGTGGGCCGAGCACCCCGACACCGCGCGGCTGACCATCGCCGTCAACGTGAGTGCCCGGCAGTTCCGGCAGCCGGCCTTCGCGGCCGAGGTGCTCGAGACCCTGCAGCGCACGGGCGCCAATCCCCAGCGGCTCAAGCTGGAGCTCACCGAGAGCCTGCTGCTGGGCGACATCGAGGACGCCATCCAGCGCATGGCCCAGCTCAAGAAGCAGGGCGTGGGCTTCTCGCTCGACGACTTCGGCACGGGCTATTCGTCGCTCAGCTACCTGAAGCGCCTGCCGCTGGACCAGGTCAAGATCGACCAGGGCTTCGTGCGCGACGTGCTCACCGATCCCAACGACGCCGCCATCGTGCGCACCATCCTCGCCCTGGCCAAGAGCCTGGACCTGCAGGTGGTCGCCGAAGGGGTGGAAACCACCGGGCAGCTGGCGTTTCTCAAGCTGCACGGCTGCGAAGGCTTCCAGGGCTACCTGTTCGGCCGGCCGAGCCCGGTGGCCCAGTTCGAACGCGACCAGCAATTGCCGGGCGCCCTGCCCACGGCCGCAGAAGCTGGCATGGCATGAGCGCGCTGCCCACCGTTTCCTCTGCCGCCGCCGCCCCGTGCCCTCTGGGAACGGGCGGCGCGCCGGTATCCACCGCCATGGCCGCGCGGCCGCGAATCGGCTGGGTGGGCACCGGTGCGGCACCGGCCCGCGCGGCGATGCGATGGCTGTCCAGCCACCGCCCCGACTGGGAGGTGTCCCCCGCGGATTTCGCGGCCGGCTGCGATGGCGTGGCGCGGTCTCCCGCGTTCGCCGTGCCGGAGGCCTGCCAGGCGCTGGTGCTGGACCTGGAACGCGGTGCCACTGCCTTGCCGGACTGGGCGGCCCAGGCGCGCACCCAGCCGCTGGTGCTCTGCCTGGACCCGGCGCAGGAGGCGCTCGCCGCGCGTGCCCTGCGCCTGGGCCCCGGGGATTACGTGCTGCGCGCCGAAGGCGGCGCGCACCTGCCGCAACTGGCCCAGCGGCTGGCGGCGCTGCTGCAGGCGCATGCGCCGCACGGTCCGGTGCCCGCCGCCGTGCCCGCGCTGCCGTGGCCGGACGAGCCCCCTTCGCAGCGCGCGCTGCTGCAGACCACGCTGGCCAGCATGAGCCAGGGCCTGTACACCGTGGGGCCCGACGGCCGCATCACCGTCTACAACGACCGGGTGCTCGAGTTGCTGGAGCTGCCGCGCGCATTGCTCGATGCCCGGCCCACGCTGATGGAGCTCAAGCAGCTGCAGCAAGCGCGCGGCGATTTCGGCGAAAGCGCGGAACTGGTCGATGCGCAGGCGCGGGCCTATGTGCAAAGCGCTGGTGGCATTCCGTCGCCCGCGGTGTACTGGCGCCGCACGCGCCACGGGCGCACGCTGGAGGTGCACACCACGCAGCTGCCCGATGGCGGCATGGTGCGCACCTTCACCGATGTGACCGACCACGTGCGCACCCAGGCCGAACTGCGGGTGAGCGAGGCACGCTTTCGCAGCCTGAGCGATCTTTCCTCCGACTGGTACTGGGAGCAGGACGCATCCTTCCGGTTCATCCACTTCGTGGGCGGGCGCAACCCCGTGGGCATGGAGCCCGGCGAAGTCGTGGGACGCACCCGCTGGGAGCTGGGCGCCCTTAACATGACCGAGGAGGACTGGGCGGCCCACCGCCGGCTGCTCGATGCGCGCGAGCCCTTCCGGGAGCTCGAGCTGCAGCGGCTGGCATCGGACGGCACGGCCTACTGGGTGTCGATCAGCGGCGTGCCCGTGTTCGACGAGGCCGGTGCGTTCCAGGGCTACCGGGGCGTCGGCCGCAGCATCACCGACCGCAAGCAGGTCGAGGCCGAGATCGAGCGGCTGGCGTTCTTCGACGTGCTCACCGGCCTGCCCAACCGGCGGCTGCTGATCGACCGGCTCTACCGCGCCACGCTGTCCGTCGGCCGCACGGGGCGGCACGGCGTGCTGCTGTTCATCGACCTGGACAACTTCAAGGACCTGAACGACACGCTCGGCCACGACATGGGCGACCGCCTGCTGGTGCAGGTCGCCCAGCGCCTGCAAGGCTGCGTGCGCCAGAGCGACACCGTGGCCCGTTTCGGCGGCGACGAGTTCGTGGTGCTGGCCGAAGGCCTGCCCGCCGAGGCCTGGGCGGCCAGCGCCGATGCCTCGCTGCTGGCGCGCAAGATCGGCAACGCCCTGAGCCTGCCGTATCTGCTGGACGGCATCAGCCACCACAGCACGCCGAGCATCGGGCTCACGCTCTTCGGCGAATCCGCCGGCAGCGTGGACGACCTGCTCAAGCACGCCGACATGGCCATGTACCAGGCCAAGGCGGCCGGCCGCAACGCCGTGCGCTTCTTCGACCCCGGCATGCAGGCCGCCGTCAGCGCTCGGGCCGCCCTGGAAGCCGAGCTGCGCCGCGCGCTGCAGGTGGGCGAGCTGATGCTGCACTACCAGCCCATCGTGGACCGGCGCGGCCAGATGCTCGGCGCCGAGGCGCTGGTGCGCTGGCAGCATCCGCAGCGCGGCATGGTGTCGCCGGGCGAGTTCATCCCGGTGGCCGAGCAGAGCGGACTCATCGTGCCGCTGGGGCAGTGGGTGCTGGAGCACGGCTGCCGGCAGCTCGTGGCCTGGTCCCGCAGCGCGGCCACGGCGCACCTGGTGCTGTCGGTGAACGTGAGCGTGCGCCAGTTCCGCCAGCCCGACTTCGTCGATCAGGTGCTGCAGGCGCTGCGCGGGAGCGGGGCGCAGCCGCGGCTGTTCAAGATCGAACTGACGGAAAGCCTGTTGCTCACCGACGTGGAGGACGTGATCGCCCGCATGGAAAAGCTGCGCTCGCACGGCGTGGGCTTTTCGCTGGACGACTTCGGCACCGGCTACTCGTCGCTCAGCTACTTGAAGCGCCTGCCGATTGACCAGCTCAAGATCGACCAGGGCTTCGTGCGCGACGTGCTCACCGATCCCAACGACGCCGCCATCGTGCGCACCATCCTCGCCCTGGCGCACAGCCTGGACCTGGACGTGGTGGCCGAGGGCGTCGAAACAACGGGCCAGCTGCAGTTCCTGCAGCGCCACGGCTGCCATGCGTTCCAGGGCTACCTGTTCGGGCGCCCGGCGCCGGCCACGGTGCTGGAGCGGGCGGTGCGGCCCGCGCTCTGAGCCCCTGTGGGCCGGCGCCCGGCCCTTGCGAAGGGCGGGATCGCTTCTTCCTTGATCTGCCCCCTGCGGGTGCCAGCCCTGCCGCGGGCACAATCGCCGGCATGCAGAAACAACAGGTGTTGGTCGCCGGCGGCGGCATCGGCGGGCTCGCGGCGGCGCTGGGCGCCTCCCGGGCGGGATGGGACGTGCGCCTGTACGAGCGCGCCGAGGCCTTCAGCGAAGTGGGCGCGGGCGTGCAGCTCGGCCCCAACGTCGTGCGCCGGCTGCAGGCCTGGGGCCTGCAGCACCGGCTGCAGTCGGTGGCCGCGTTCCCGGAGCGTCTGCAGGTGCGCAGCGCGCTGAGCGGCGCCGAACTGGCCGTCTTGCCCCTCGGGCCCACGGCCGTGGCGCGCTACGGCGCGGCCTACGCCACCATCCACCGCGCCGACCTGCACGGGCTGCTGCTCGCCGCCGTCACCAAGTACACCGACACGCAGATCTCGCTGGCCCACGCCATCGACCATTTCTCCGATGCCGAGGGCGTCGTCACCGTGCGCACCAGCCGCGGCAAGGCGGTGGAGGGCGATGCGCTGGTGGGCGCCGATGGCCTGTGGAGCCGCACGCGCGCCGCGCTGCTGGGGGACGCGCGTCCGCGCGTGACGGGGCACCTGGCCTACCGCGCTCTGGTGCCGCAGCACGCCCTGCCCGACGTGCTGCGCACCCGCCAGGTCACCGCGTGGCTGGGGCCGCGCCTGCATGCCGTGCAGTACCCGGTGCGCCGGGGCGAACTGCAGAACCTGGTGGTGATCGTGCAAGGGCCGGCGCCGGACGACCTGGAGGGATGGGACCATGCCGCCAACGCCGCCGGGCTGGCGTCGGCGCTGCGCGGTGCCTGCCCCGCGCTGCAGCAGGCGGTGAGCGGCGTGGCCGACGCCGGCGGCGGCTGGCGCCTGTGGCCGCTGTGCGATCGCCCGCCCTTGCGCGGCGCCGAGGGCATGGCGCGCGGCCGGGTCGCCCTGCTGGGTGATGCCGCGCACCCCATGCGGCCCTACCTCGCGCAGGGCGCCGGCATGGCCATCGAGGACGCCGCCGAGCTGCAGCGCGCCCTGTCCATGCACGACCTCGACGTGCCCCTGCGCCTGCGCCGCTACGCCCTCAACCGCTGGCAGCGCAACGCCCGGGTGCAGGCGCGCTCCACGCGCAACGGGCGGATCTTCCACGCCATCGGCCCGGTGCGCTGGGCGCGCGATGCCTCGCTGCGGCTGCTGGGCGAGCGCCTGCTGGACGTGCCCTGGCTTTACCGGGGCGATGGCTCCAGCGCCAGCTCCTTGTAGTTTGCTATTGAATTTATAGCGATATGCCCTAGTGTTGATTGTGCTGGAGGCCGATTGGGCTTGAAGTCCTCCCCGACGCGGCGCGCCGTCAACGCCCCGTGTTGGCATCACGGCAGGAAGTCGGTTCGCACAGCGCTGTGACCTTTTCGGTTTTTGCGCAGCGATTGCGCTTGACGGAAAGTAGCGATCCTCGTCTGACGCACATGTGGGCACCGCTGCGGGCCTACATTTCCATGCACGACGTCAAGGTAAAAGCCAAGCAGGAAGCCGCGACCAAACTGGCCATGGCGCAGTTCGAGAAAGCGGAGAAGGGCGGCATCAGCGAAGCGAAAGCGATGCAGGAGTCTAAAAAGGCGAAGGCCAAAGTGAATGACTCCATCGACCGGCGGGCCCGGGCGCTGGTGGACGGTGAATGGCGCATCCGGTAGGCAGCGCCAGCTCCTTTTGCTTGCTATTGAATTTGTAGCGGTATGCCTTAGTGTCGATTGTGCTGGAGGCCGATTGGGCTTGAAGCCCGGTTGCGGCCTGCGGCGCAGTGGCCGGCCGCGCCCTCCCGCTCAGGCGTGCGCCGGCGCGGGCAGCCGCAGGAACGCCAGCACGCCGGCGGCCAGCAGCGCCGCGATCGTCAGCATCACGGCCGTGTACGGCTCCACGCCGTGCGCCGCTGCCATGGCCGCGGCCACGCCGGTGAGCCACTGCATCAGCGCCACGCCGAGGAACATCGCCATGGTGAACACGGCCATGGCGCGGCCCGTCATCGCGGCGGGGTAGGCCGAGCGCACGTCGGCGTACTGCAGCACCATGTAGCCCGACAGCAGCCCCACACCGATGGCGCCGCCCACGTCCAGCCAGGCCTGGTGCACGAGGCCGATGGCGAGGAACACCAGGGCCAGCACGCCGGTGAACCCGGCGATCCAGCGCCGGCGCCGCGCGGGGCCCGGGTCCAGCCGCCCGAACAGCGCGGGGCTGAAGAGCGACACGAGCGACACCACCACGGCCACGTTGCCGCTTTGCACCAGCGAGAAGCCGTGCCGCTCGATCAGCAGCGGCCCCAGCCACAGCCCGCGCAGTGCGAGAAACGATGCATAGGTGTTGAGCGCCAGCAGCACGATGCCTGCCGTGTGCGGCAGCAGGAACAGCGCCGCGAAGCCACGCACGGCGGCGCCCACCGATTCGCGCGGGGCGCCGTCAGCGTGCGGCCGCGCGGGCTCGTGCACCTTCCAGAAGATCAGCAGCCACGCCAGCGCGGCCAGGCCCGCCAGCACGCCGAACCCCCAGCGCCACGACGCGTGCTGCACCAGCCAGGCCAGCGGCGTGCCCGTGAACAGCATGCCCAGGCCGCCGACGCCCATGGCCACGCCCGACACCACCGCGAACCGCTGGGCCGGAAAATGCCGCGCGATGAACACGGTGCACACCAGAAAGGCCGGGGCGCAGCCCACGCCGATCAGCGCCTGCCCGAGCAGCACCAGTCCGTAGCCCGGCGCCAGCGCCGAGAGCAGCGCGCCCGCGATGGCCAGCGGAAACGCCGCCAGCAGCGTGCGCCGCACGCCGTACAGGTCGATCCCGATGCCCATGAACAGCTGCATGGTGCCGAAGGCGAATGCGAAGGCCCCGGCGAAGGCGCCCAGCGCCGCGGCCGACAGCCCGAACTCCGCCCGCAGGCCCGTGGCGATGATCGCCGTGATGGTTCGAAACGCCTGGCTCAGCGCGAAGCCCGACACCAGCGCCAGCAGCATGCCCCAGGCCGCGCGCGGCGCCAGGGCGGCAGGGGGCGGTGCGGCGGGCGCGGTGGGCATGGGCGATGGCGGGGTGGGGTGGGGTGGGGGCGGGGTGTGGACGATGAGGGCGGTCAGCCGTTGACCAGCGCCAGATAGGCCTTGCGCGTCTCCGGCGACACCGAGGCCACGAGCTGGTCGTAAGGCGTCTGGTGCCGCGCCATCATGCGGGCCGATGCGATGGTCTTCGATTTGCAGAACCAGTGGCAGGTGTGCTGCATCAGGAACAGCTCGGCCGACAGGGTGAAGGCCTTGTCGCGCGCATCGCGGCCGGCTTCGTTGCGCACCGCGCGGTCGATGCCCTGGGCATGCACCAGCAGGGCCTTGCGCATGTCGAACGCGGCCGATGGAAACAGCTGGTGGGCGAGCGGCAGGCTGATCGCGATGCGGCTCACGCGGGTCAGCGCCGGGTCCAGGCGCGAGAACTCGGCCGTGAAGCGGTTGAACTGCTCGGTCAGCTGCGATTCGGTGGTGGTCAGCAGGCTCCAGATCTGGTCGCGCCGCTGCGGCTCGCTCTCGCCCAGGGCGCGCAGGTAGCCCTCGGTGAGGTTCTCCATCAGCTTCTCGATCTGGTAGTTGGCCAGGTGGCGCGCCAGCAGCGCGATGCGCCGGCGCTGCTGGCGGGCGTTGAGGGCGTAGGTGCCGGTGGCGATCAGGATCGCCAGAAGAAAGGTGTCCATGTGCGGGGTCGGGCCGTGGTGTCGGAAAACGGGGGTGAAGGAAAGCAGGGCAGGCGTTGAAAGGAACATGGGCCTGAAAGGCGCGCCCGCGGGCGCACCCGTCAGGCCCCGGGGGGCTGGGGCCAGGGGCGTTGCGGCCCGCGGATCTGCTCGAAGGCATGGGCGACCTGCAGCACGCCCAGGTCGTCGAAGCGGGGCCCGGCGATCTGCAGCCCGATCGGCAGGCCCGCCGCCGTGTACCCGCAGTTCACCGAGGCGGCGGGCTGCTCGGACATGTTGAACGGCACGGTGAAGCCGATGTGCTCCAGCGGGCGCAACGGGTCGTCGGTGGGCGAGGGCAGCTCGGCCGCGAAGGCGGGCATGGGCGCGACGGGCGAGAGCACGTAGTCGAACGCGCTGCAGGCCTGCACCGTGGCCACGCGCGTCGCGTGGAACTGCTGGCTGGCGTGGAACACTTCGATGCCCGACAGGCCCGCGGCGCTGTCGGCCCAGGCACGGATGTAGGGCAGCACGCGGGCGCGCCGCTCCTCGGGCAGGGTCTGCAGGTCGGTGTAGGAGCGCATGCGCCAGAAATGGTCCATGCCATCGAGCATGCCCGGCGTCATGAAGGGCGCCATGGGCGCCACCCGGGCTCCGGCCGCCTCGAACCAGCGCGCGGCCTGCTCGACGGCGGCGCGCACCTCGGGGTCCACCGGCAGGCCGCAGCCGGCATCCAGCAGCAGCCCCAGGCGCAGCCCGCGCAGTCGCTCGGGCCCGCGCGCGGCATCGCCCCAGGCGATGGGCTGGAACGGCAGTCCCATGCTGTCGCGCCCATCCGGCTGGCTCAGCACCTGCATCATCAGCGCGGCGTCGGCCGCGGTGCGCGTCATCGGGCCGGCGGCGCGGCCGGTGTAGGGCGGATCGATGGGAATGCGGCCCAGGCTGGGCTTCAAACTGAAGATGCCGCACCAGCTGGCCGGCAGGCGCAGCGAGCCGCCGATGTCGGTGCCGATGTGCAGCGGCCCGTAGCCCGCCGCCGCGGCCGCACCGCCGCCGGCGCTGGAGCCGCCCGGGCCCTTGGAGCGGTCCCATGGGTTGCGCGCCAGCGCATGGAAGCTCGACAGCCCGGACGACAGCATGCCGTAGTCGGGCATGGTGGTCTTGGCCACGATCACCGCGCCGGCCTCGCGCATCCGCGCGGCCGGCGGGGCATCGGCCGTGGCGGGCACCAGCACCGTGGCGGCCGTGCCCAGCGGCGTGGGGTCGCCAGCGGTGGCGATGTTTTCCTTGATGGTGGCGGGCACGCCGTCCAGCAGGCCCTGCGGGGCGCCGCGCAGCCATCGCGCCTCGCTCGCGCGGGCCTGCTCCAGGGCCGCTTCGGGGCGCAGCAGGTAGGTGGCGCACAGGTGGGGCTCCCACCGGGCGATGTGGTCCAGCACCGACTGCGTGACCTCCACCGGGGACAGGCGGCGGCTGCGGTAGGCGTCGAGCAGGGCGTGGGCGGGCAGGTCGTGCAGTGCGGACGATGCGGGCGTTGTGGAGGCGGCCTGGGGCATGGCGGGCTCGTTCACGCTCAGGCCCAGGACAGGGCCGACAGGTCGTTCACGAAGATCGGCATGTCCTTCCACAGCCCGCGCAGGTTCTTGTTGGCCACCGTGACCCATTGCGGCTGGTAGAGGAAGGCATGCACGGCATCCTCGGCCAGCAGGCGCTGCGCATCGCCCAGCAGGCGCGCCCGGTCGGCGGGGCGGGCGGCGTTCTTGATCTGCTCGTACAGCGCGTTGAATTTGGGCGAGTTGTAGCCCCAGTAGTAGTCGGGCTTGGCGAAGTTGCCCAGGTCGAACGGCTCCACGTGCGAGATGAGGGTGAGGTCGTAGTTCTTGTTGCCGTAGGTGCCGCTCAGCCACTGCGCCCACTCCACGTTCTGCAGCTTGGCGACGATGCCCACCTTGGCCAGCTGCGCCGCGATGACCTCGCCGCCCTGGCGCGCGTAGGGCGTGGGCGGCAGCGTCATGGTCAGCTCCAGCGGCGTCTTCACGCCGGCCTCGGCCAGCAGCTTCTTCGCCTTTTCGGGGTCGAAGGGGTTGATGCCCGTGGTGTCCAGGTAGCCGAAGGCGCCCGGTACGTAGTGGCTGCCGATCGGCACACCCAGGCCGTCCCCGGCGCCCTGGATCACGGCCTTGCGGTCGATGGCGGCCGCGATGGCGCGGCGCACGCGCACGTCGTCCAGCGGCTTCTTCTGCTGGTTGATGGCCAGGATGGTCTTGGCGCGCGAGCCGCTCACGATCACCTGAAAACGCGGGTTGGCCTTGAACTGCGCCACGCTGCGCGGCGTGACGCGCGGGAACGCGTCCACGTCCCCCGCCATCAGGGCCGCCACCTGTGCGGCCGGGTCCGAGATGAAGCGGAAGGTCGCGCGGCGGATGTGCACCGCGTTCGCCGTGCGGTAGCCGTCCCAGCGCGCCAGCGTGACCGAGGCGCCCTTGCTCCACGATTCGAGCCGGTACGGCCCCGTGCCGACGGGCTTGGTGGCGTTGGTGTCGGCGCTGCCCGGCTCCACGATGACGGCGGTGGCCTGGCCCAGCAGGAAGAGCAGGTCGGGGTCGATGTCCTTGTTGATCACCACCACCGTGAGGTCGTCCACCACCTGCGTGGTGAGGTTGGCGAAGGTGCGCTTGTCCTTGTTGGTGCTCTTGTCGCCCGCCGCGCGCTCGAACGAGAACTTGACGGCTGCCGCGTTGAACGGCGCGCCGTTGTGGAACTTGACGTTCCCGCGCAGCTTGAAGGTGTAGGTCTTGAGGTCGGGCGAGACCTCCCAGCTCTCGGCCAGCAGCGGCGAGACGCTGCCGTCCGCGTTGATCTTGGTGAGCGGCTCGAACACGTTGTACAGCGTGATCTCGCCGATGGACGAGGCCGCGCCGGCCGTCGGGTCCAGCCCCGGGGGCTCCAGCGTCATGGCGAGGGTGACGGCGTCCTTCTTGCCCTGGGCCAGTGCCTGCAGGGGCGCGGCGAGCGGCACGGTGGCCAGGGCGCCGGTGGCGAGGACGGTGCGACGGTTCAGCATGGGCGGATTCTCCGGATAGGAACAGACCAGGGGCAGGACGGAAGGCGAGGGGGCGGGCGGCGGCATCGGATCGGCGGGGTGGATCGGCCGGCGGCGCGCGCCCTCGGCGGCGAACAGGCTTTTTACTACACCCCGGGCCTGGCCGGGGGGCGCCGCGCCGCCGGCGCACGCGCCCGCCCGGGTTCGATGGATGGCACGGCGGCCACCAGCGCGCGGGTGTAGGGGTGCTCGGCCTGGGTGAACAGCGCCTGGGGCGTGCCGCGCTCCACGATGCGGCCCTGGTAGAGCACCACCACCTCGTCGCACAGGTGGTGGACCACGGCCAAGTCGTGGCTGATGAGCAGGTAGGTGATGCCGAAGCGCTCCTGCAGGTCCTGCAGCAGGTTCAGCACCTGGGCCTGCACCGAGACGTCGAGCGCGCTTACCGGTTCGTCGGCCACCACCAGCCGCGGCCGCGTGACGATCGCGCGCGCGATGGCGATGCGCTGGCGCTGCCCGCCCGAGAACTCGTGCGGGTACTTGTCCAGGTCGCTCGTGCGCAGACCCACCTGGGCGAGCGCCTCGCCCGCCCGCTCGCGCTGCTCGGCGCGCGACACCTTCGCCGTGCCCGGCGTGGCGGGCAGCGCCTGCAGCGGCTCGGCCACGATGCGCGCCACCGTCTGGCGCGGATCGAGCGAGCCGTAGGGGTCCTGGAACACCATCTGGAAGTCGCGCCGCGCGGCCCGCAGTTCGGCCGCCGGCAGCGCGTGCAGGTCGCGGCCCAGCAGGTGCACGCTGCCGGCAGTGGGCGCATCGAGCGCCATCACCAGCCGCGCCAGCGTCGATTTGCCCGAGCCGGATTCGCCCACCACGCCCAGGCTGCGGCCGGCGGCGATGGACAGGCTCACCCCGTCCAGCGCCCGCACCATGGGCGGCGGCGACCACAGGCGCTCGCGCGGCAGGGCGTATTCGCGCACCAGGCCGGTGGCCTGCAGCAGCGGGGGCTCTTCGGGGTCGAATCGGTCCTGTGCCCTAGTACTGATTGCCGTGGTTGCTATGTTTTTGATAGTAGCATCCAAGGTCATGCCCGGCCCTCCTGCACCGCCGCTGCCGCCACCGCGTCCAGGCGAATGCAGCGGGCCGAATGGCCGTCGCCCAGCGGCACGGCCGCCGGCATGGCCGGATAGCACGCGGGCACCGTGAAGCCGCAGCGGCCCGCGAACGGGCAGCCGGGCGGCAGGTCCACCAGTTCCGGCACCGTGCCGGCGATGGTGGGCAGGCGCACGCGCGCACCGTGCGCGCCCCTTCCCAACGCAGCCGCATCGAGCCGCGGGCGGGCTGCGAACAGCCCCCGCGTGTAGGGGTGGGCCATGGCCGCGAACACCGCCGCCGTGGGGCCGCGCTCGACCACCGTGCCGCCGTACATCACCAGCATGCGGTCCACGTTCTGCGCGATCACGCCCAGGTCGTGCGAGATCAGGATCAGCGCCATGCCGCGCTCGGCCACCAGTTCGCCGATCAGCCCCAGGATCTGCTGCTGCACCGTCACGTCCAGCGCGGTGGTGGGTTCGTCGGCGATCAGCAGGTCCGGCCCGCAGGCCAGCGCCATCGCGATGGTGATGCGCTGGCGCTGCCCGCCCGAGAACTGGTGCGGGAACGCATCGAAGCGCTGCGCCGCCCGGGCAATGCCCACGCGGTCCAGCAGCGCCACGGCCTGTGCGCGCGCGGCGGCGGCGGGCAGTCCCAGGTGCCGCCGCAGCGGCTCGGCCACCTGCCGGCCGATGGTGTGCACCGGGTTGAGCGCCGTCATGGGCTCCTGAAAGACCATGCCGATCCGGCGCCCGCGGATGCGGCACAGCGCCGCTTCGTCCTGGCCCAGCAGCTCGGTGCCGTCGAAGCGGATGCTGCCCCGCGTGGTGGCGCGGTCCGGCAGCAGGCCCATCAGCGCCATGGCGGTGAGCGACTTGCCGCAGCCCGACTCGCCGATCAGGCCCAGCGTCTCGCCGCGTTCGAGCGTGAAGCCCACGCCCCGCACGGCATCGGCCGGGCCGCGATGGGTTTGCAGCCGCACGTGCAGGTCGGAGACTTCGAGCAGGGGCATGGTGGGCGATGCGTGGGGATCCATGGCGTCAGCGCTGGCGCGACAGGCGCGGGTCGAGCAGGTCGCGCAGGCCGTCGCCCAGCAGGTTCAGCCCCAGCACCGCCAGCGCGATCGCCACGCCGGGCCACACGGCCAGCAGCGGCGCCTGGAACATCAGCGTCTGCGCCTCGCTCAGCATGCGGCCCCAGGACGGCTGCGGCGGCTGCGTGCCCAGGCCCAGGTACGACAGCGCGGCCTCCGCCAGGATGGCCAGCGCGAACTGGATCGTGGCCTGCACGATCAGCGCCGCCGCGATGTTGGGCAGCACGTGCTCGCGCGTGATGCGCCACGGGCCCTTGCCGCAGGCGCGCGCCGCCAGGATGAATTCGCGCGACCACACGGCATTGGCCGAGGCGCGCGTGACCCGGGCGAAGGTGGGAATGTTGAAGATGCCGATGGCGATGATCGAATTGACCACGCCCGCCCCGAATACGGCGGTGAGCATGATGGCCGAGAGAATCGCCGGGAACGCGAAGGTGAAGTCCGCCATCCGCATGATGAGTTCTTCCACCCAGCCGCGCCGTGCCGCCGCCAGCAGCCCGAGCGCCGTGCCGATGGACAGGCCGATGCCCACCGCGATCACCCCCACCAGGATGGAATTGCGCGCCCCCACCAGCAGCAGCGAGGCCACGTCGCGCCCGAACGCATCGGTGCCCAGCCAGTGCGCGGCCGAGGGGGGCAGCAGCTTGGCCTCTATGTCCATGTCGTAGGGCGAGCCGGGCGTCCACACGAAGGACACCAGCGCCGCCAGCACCAGCAGCAGCGACAGCATCACGCCGATGGCGAAGCTGCGGTGGCGCAGCGCGCGGCGCAGGCCGTACGGCGCGGCCCCCACCGCCGGGACGGGCTGGGAGGGCGTGGCGGGGGACGGGGGCATCACAGGTCGCTCGCTTTCACGCGCGGGTCGATGGCGGCATACAGCAAGTCCACCACGAAGTTCACCACGATCACCATGGCCGCCAGCAGCATCACGCAGTTGCGCACCACGATCAGGTCGCGGTTGGCGATCGACTGGAAGATCAGCCGCCCCAGGCCCGGCAGGTAGAACACGTTCTCCACCACGATGGTGCCCGCCAGCAGGTTGGCGAACTGCAGGCCCATCACCGTCACCACCGGAATCATCGCGTTGCGCAGCACGTGGCCCCAGAGCGCGGCGCGGCGCGACAGGCCCTTGGCACGGGCCGTGCGCACGAAGTCTTCGCGCAGCACCTCCAGCACCGACGAGCGGGTGATGCGCGCCAGGATCGCCGCCTGCACCACGGCCAGCGAGATCGCGGGCAGCAGCAGTGCCTTCAGCGCCTCGAGCGGGCTGCCGCCGCTGTCCTCGGTCCAGCCCGGAAAGCCGCCCGCCGAGAACCACTGCAGCTTCACCGAGAACAGCAGGATCAGCAGGATGGCGAACCAGAAATTCGGAATGGCGATGCCGATCTGCGCCAGCCCCATCACGCCCACGTCGCCCCAGCGGTTGTGGCGCGATGCCGCGTACACGCCCGCCAGCAGCGCCAGCACGGTGGTGATCGCCATGGCCATCAGCGCAAGCGGCACGGTGAGTGCCAGCCGCTCCAGAACCAGGTCACGCACCGGAGTGCCGTAGGCGTAGCTGTCGCCCAGCTGGCCCGTGAGCAGCCCGCCCACCCAGTGGCCGTAGCGCTGCAGCGCGGGCTGGTCCAGCCCCAGCTTCGTCGCCAGGGCGGCCACGGCCTCGGGCGAGGCATCCGGTCCCATCAGCATCTGCGCCGCATTGCCGGGTAGGATCTCCAGCACCACGAACACGACCACCGACGCCCCGGCCAGCGTGGCGATGAGCGTGAGCAACCGTTTGAGGAGGAAGGGTCCCATGGGATGGATCGGAAGGGCGCCGCAAGGCGTCCGGGCTGCCGAAAGGGGCAGGGCGGTGTGGGTGCAGCATAGCTGCAAACACTGTGCGGCGGTCGGAGGCGGGGCGCGTGCGGTGCACCGGTACCCGTTGCGGCGCGGGTCCGGATGGGCCGGCGCAGGGGCGCGCGGGGATGGGGCAGGGGGGCAGACCTCCCCGCCTGCGCCAGGGACTTGCCGGGGCGGGGATAATCCCGGCATGACGTCCGCCCTCCGTGCCCTTGCGGCCTTTCGCGCGCCCCAGGCCTGTGCCAGGAGATCGCCATGGCTTTGATGATCACCGACGAGTGCATCAACTGCGACGTGTGCGAGCCCGAGTGCCCCAACCAGGCCATCTACCTGGGCGAGGCCATCTATGAAATCGACCCGGCCAAGTGCACCGAGTGCGTGGGCCATTTCGATGAGCCGCAGTGCGTGCAGATCTGCCCCGTGGCCTGCATTCCGGTCAGCCCGCAGCATGTGGAAAGCCGCGAAACCCTGTTCCAGAAGTACGAGCGCCTGCAAGCCGCGGCGGCCCAGGGCGCGGCGTCCTGATCCAGGCGGTTCCGTCTCCCACGCAAGAAGGTATTGCGCGGGCAGCTCTCAAAATAGCAGTTAAACGCCGTCCGGCCGCGGCGGCTTGGGGCGCGGGGGCTTGGTCGTGTGCACCAGCAGCGTGGCCTTTTCCATATCTCCCGCCAGCATCGCCGGGTGCGCCTTCAACGAATGGGCGATGCTGTCTTCGATCAGTGTGCGCTGGTCGGGCGATGGCTTCTTGAGCACCCAGTTCGCCACTTCCGCCTTGATGCCCGGGTGTCCGATCCCGATGCGCAGGCGCCAGTAATCCGCCGATCCCAATTGCGCATGGATGTCGCGCAGCCCGTTGTGGCCGGCATGGCTGCCGCCGCGCTTGAGCTTCACATGGCCCGGGGCGATGTCGAGTTCATCGTGCGCCACCAGGATTTCGTCGGGCTGGATCTTGAAGAACCGCGCCAGCGCCGCCACCGACTTGCCCGAGAGATTCATGAAGGTCTGGGGCTCCAGCAGCCAGACGCTTTGCCCATGCACGTTCGTGCGGGCGACAAGGCCGTAGTAGTTGCGGTCCGGCACCAGCGTGGTTTTCAGTTCGCGGGCCAGTGCATCGATCCACCAGAATCCGGCGTTGTGGCGGGTGGCGTCGTAGTCGGGCCCTGGGTTGCCCAGGCCCACAAACAGTTTGATCATGGTGTCCGCGATTATCCGTGTGTGCCCAAGAAAAACGGCCCACGCAGGTGGGCCGTTCGGAGCGGTGCCGCTAGCGCGGCCCGCCAGGAGGTTGCCCTCCGCCTGCCGCCGGGACGGCGACAGTTGGGGCGAAGATTAATTACTTCTTCTTGCCCTTGCCGCCCTTGGCGTCGGCGGCAGGTGCTGCGTCGGCAGCAGGTGCTTCCACTTCGACCACGGGGTTGGTCACGGACACCAGAACGGGGTTGTTCTGGCCGCCACGGATCACGGCGCTCACGCCGCGGGGCAGCTTGATGTCCTTCAGGTGCAGCGATGCACCCTTCTTCAGCTTGGTCAGGTCCACGGCGATGAATTCGGGCAGGTCCGAAGGCATGCACGACACGTCGAGTTCGTTCACGACGGGGTTAACCAGGCACTTGTCCACCTTCACGGCGTCGGATTCTTCAGCGCCACTGTAGTGCAGTGGCACCTTCATGTGCAGCTTGGTCTTGGCATCCACGCGCTGGAAGTCGATGTGCAGCACGAGTTGCTTGTAGGGGTGGTATTGCACGTCACGCAGCAGCACCTTGGAGGTGGTGCCGGCCACTTCCATGTCCAGCACGCTGGAGTGGAAGGCTTCCTTCTTGAGGGCGTGCCACAGCGCGTTGTGGTCGATCTCGATCAGTTGGGGCTCGGCGGCACCGCCGTATACGATGCCGGGCGTCTTGCCCGTGTTGCGCAGACGGCGGCTCGCACCCGTACCTTGCTTGGCGCGCTCAAAAGCGACGAAGTTCATGGTTAGCTCCTGTGAGGGCCGGCCGCGACCAGCTCGGCCCTGTTGAAAAAGACCCGTGCCACCTGGCAGCGGACCTGCTTGTGTTCCCGAACGAACAAACCTCCCGAAGGAGGTTTGCCATCCCTTCCGCCCCGAGGGCGGACGTCATCAGAAAAGGTTGTCCTGGTCCGAGAACAGACTCATCACCGACTCTCCCTTGGCGATGCGCTGGATCGTTTCTGCGATCAGCGGTGCCACGGAGAGCTGGCGAATCTTGGTGCATCCCTTGGCGGCTTCGCTCAAGGGGATGGTGTTGGTCACGACCACTTCGTCGAGTGCGGAGCCCTTGGCGATGCGCTCGATGGCCGGGCCCGAGAAAATGGGGTGCGTGCAATAGGCGTACACCTTCTTGGCGCCGCGCTCCTTGAGCACTTCGGCGGCCTTCACGAGCGTGCCGGCGGTGTCGATCATGTCGTCCATGATCACGCAGTTGCGGCCGTCGATCTCGCCGATCACGTGCATCACTTCCGATACGTTGGCCTTCGGGCGGCGTTTGTCGATGATGGCCAGATCGCAGTTCAACTGCTTGGCCAGGGCCCGTGCGCGCACCACGCCGCCCACATCGGGCGACACGACGATCAGGTCGTCGTATTGTTTCTGGCGCAGGTCGCCCAGCAGCACGGGCGACGCATAGATGTTGTCCACCGGGATGTCGAAGAAGCCCTGGATCTGGTCTGCATGCAGGTCCATCGTCAGCACGCGGGCCACGCCCACGGCCTGCAGCATGTTGGCCACCACCTTGGCGGAGATCGGCACGCGGCTGGATCGCGGACGGCGGTCCTGGCGGGCATAGCCGAAGTAGGGGATCACCGCGCTGATGCGTTCGGCCGAAGCGCGCTTGAGCGCATCGACCATGATCAGCAGTTCCATGAGGTTTTCGTTGGTCGGCGCGCAGGTCGACTGCACGACGAACACATCGCGGGCACGGACGTTCTGCTTGATTTCGACAGTGACTTCGCCGTCGGAGAACCGGCCTACGTCCACTGCACCCAGCGTGGTGCCGAGGTGCCGGGCAATGTCCGCCGCCATCCCAGGATTGGCGTTGCCGGTGAAAACCATGAAGTCGGGGTGATTGGCTTGCATGAGCGACCCAGCAGTCTAAAAAAAAGCCCGTGTGCGAAAGTATTTGGCAGGGGAAGAAGGATTCGAACCTTCGCATGCCGGAATCAAAATCCGGTGCCTTAACCAGCTTGGCGACTCCCCTACACAGGTCAATCACTGAAAGTAATCAACCGAAATCCTGATCCGAGGCCCATCCTGCCAGAGGATGAATCATCAGATTTTCACATGCCTTCACTTGCCACGCGCCGGGCGCGTCTTGCAAGTTCACTGCCTGTGGCATCTGCGCAAACACTGCACTTCCCGAGCCAGTCATTCGGCCTTGCAACCCTTTCGATTCCAGCCACTGAAGGGCTTGACCGATCTCGGGGCACAGTGCCTGAGCAACCGGCTGCAGATCGTTACTTCCAAACTGGTAGTGTGCTGCAGCAAAGCCTAAGATTGTAGCACAGCCAGAATCGCGTTTTAAGAAAGGGTGCGAAAAAATCGATTTCGTATCCAATCCCGCTTCTGGTTTGACCACCAGGAATTGTGTTCTTGGCAGTGCATGCGCTTTCTCAAGCGGGCGTATTGTCTCACCAATTCCTTCCACCCAAGCGTTATGGCCGCGTAAAAAAAATGGCACGTCAGCGCCCAGCGACAGCCCGATGCGCTCCAGTTCCCCACGCGTCAGTTGCAGGTTCCACAATCGGTTGAGGGCCAGCAGGGTCGAGGCCGCATCGGACGAACCACCCCCCATACCCGCCTGCGCTGGAACTCGCTTTTCAATGCCTATGTGTGCGCCCAGCGTGCATCCGGTGGCAAGCTGCAAGGCCGAGGCTGCGCGCACGCAAAGGTCTTGTGGGGGCAGCGCCTCCGACAGGTCCTCCCGGGTGATCCCGCCGTCCTCGCGCAGTTCGAAATGGAGCGTGTCGCACCAATCGATCAGCATGAACACCGATTGCAGCAGGTGATAGCCGTCGGCGCGTCGCCCGGTGATGTGCAGAAAGAGATTGAGCTTGGCCGGCGCCGGCACATCGTGCAAAGACCGCATGGGTATCAGCGGTCCAGGGCAATGCGCAGTGTGGCGTGCGGCAAGGGGCTGCGACGGTGAGCGACGAGCCTTCCACGGTCCATGCCGTCGAGTTCTGCTTCCCAGCCATCGACCGCGATGGGTTCGCGTTTGAGCCAGCCGAACAAGGCGGAAACCGGCACCGTGCTGCCTGTCAGCTGCAGGACCAGTGCGTCCAGTGAGTCGGATCGGCGCGTTTCCGATCCGTTGGTCAGTGTGGCCAGCCCGGGCGACCACGCCAGCTTGGCCATCACATTGCCGAAGGGGTTGAGAAGCGTCAGTTCCCCTTGTTCGGGGGCGCCTCGCAATTCGAATGCAGCGTTCAACGGTTGTGCGGCGGGATCGTCCACTTGCAGCGAGAGCCGGCCGCTCCATGCATCGCTGGGCGCTGCATCCTGCGTGGCCAAGTGGGCGTGCTGCGCACAACCCGTGAGGAGCAAGAAGGCCACCGTTGCCAGCCAGGTGCTCCAGGCAGGCCAGGCGCTTTTGGCATCTGCGCGGCGAACACCGCTTGCGGCATGCCGCATCAAGGGTTGGCCCCCAGGCGCTTCAAAGTCTGGCGCAGGGTGTCGTTGTCCTTGTTCAGCCGCAGGCCTTCTTTCCAGACAGATGTCGCGCGATCGCGCTCTCCGAGCGACCACAGCACTTCTCCGAGATGGGCTGCGATTTCCGGATCGGGCTGCGCCTTGAATGCATCGCCGAGCAAGCGCGCGGCTTCTTTGCGATTGCCGAGCCGAAACTCGACCCAGCCAAGGCTGTCCATGATGAACGGGTCACCGGGCGCGTATTCCAGCGCCTTGGCAATCAGCTGCTTGGCTTCCGGCAGTCGGATGTCACGCTCCGCGAAGGAGTACCCCAAGGCGTTGTAGGCATGGTGGTAGTCGGGCTGGCGGGCAATGATCTGCCGCAGCAGCTTTTCCATCTCGTCCAGCAAGCCCGCTTTTTCGGCCAGCATGGCTTGGTCATAGACGAGTTCGTTGTCTTGCGGAGCCAAGGCAACGGCCTTGGCTTGGGCTTCATAGGCTTCCCGGTATTTCTGTGCATCGCGCAGCAGCTGGACCTCGGCGAGCAATTTCATTCGCTCTTCCTGGGGCGTCTTCGCGGGCAGCGCGCGAATGAGCGCAAGGGCTTCGGGCAACTTGCCCTGGCGAGCCAACAGGGATGCCCTGCGGCTTTGCACCGTCAGCAGTTCTGCGGAGTTCTCGACCCGGCCCAGCCAAGCTTCCGCTTCCGCCAGGTTGCCCCGCTTTTCTGCGATCTGGGCTTGCAGCAGGAATGCCTGCGTCATCGCGCTGCGGCGCGGATCGCTCGCAGGCAGTGCCTCGAGGAGTTTCTGAAACTGCGTCAGGGACGCATACGCCTCATCGAGGCGGTTGGCCTGCAAATGCAGGCTGGCTTTGACCAGCCAGGCTTCTGCCATGTCCGGCGTGCTCTGGGTCAGCAGATCCGCCTGCTTGGAGGCTTCCGCATAGCGTTGTGAGTCCAGCAGGGTGCGAACGTACACCATGCGGATTTCCGGCTTGGGTGTCCCGGCCAGATAGCGGGCAACCAATGGCTCGGCCTCTGTCTCGCCGGCTTCCAGCAGTTGCAGCGCCAGCAAGGCGACGCCTTCGGCGGGCGCATCCATGGTCTGGGCCTGGCGTGCGGCTTCCAGTCCACCCTTCTTGTCGCCCGCGGCCAGACGCATTCGGCCGATGGTGATCCATGCGGACGGGCCGGATGCCGGGTTGCTAAGCTGATCTGCCAGCGCCTGCTCGACGACCTTGGCGGCCATGGCCTTGTCGCTGGCCCGTCCGTACAACTGCGGAATGGCCTGGAGCGTCATCGCCCTGTCATTCGCAGGCGATTGATCCAATTCCTGCTTGAGGAGGTCGGACGTCTCCTCGATGCGATTGAGCGCAATGAGGATCTGCAACACGTACCGGTTGGCCTCGCGCGACTGAGGCTGTGCGCTTTTCCATGCCCTCGCTGCCGCCAGCGCATATTCGGCCGAGCGCGATTGCAGGGCAATCTCGACGGCCCGTCGATAAAGCTGGCCATCGCCGCTGCGGCGGGCTGCTTCGAGCATGAGCGAATAACCGGTGCCGGGATCCCCTCCCGTGGTGCTGATCTCCCCGAGCAGGATTTCATAGAACAGTTCTGCGTCGAGCGCGGCGGCTGCATCGCTGGAAGTCTCCTGAGACGCTCGAAGCCCGGCTTGCGATGTCGGTGCCGGCGAATTTTGCGCCTGTGCAGAAAGAGTTCCCGTCACCATGGCGCATGCCAGGGTGATGGTCCAGAGTCGATGTGATTGCGCCATCAACCCATAATAATCCATGGTTCAACGTCTTTGTGGAGCGTGCAGGCATGCCTGAGTTGCCGGAAGTGGAAGTAACGCGACTCAGCATCGCGAAGGGGATTTCCGGCGCGGTAATCCAGTCGGTCACGGTGGGCAAACCATTGAGATGGCCACTCGGTTGCCCGCCCGAGGGGTTGATTGGCCGCACCATCACGGCAGTGCGGCGCCGGGGCAAGTATTTGCTCCTGGACCTGGACGGAGGGCTTCTCCTGATCCATCTCGGCATGTCAGGGAGCCTTCGTCTGGGGCAATCGCTGGAAGCGCGTGGTCCACACGACCATTTTGAAATGGAAACGACCTTGGGGACCTTGCGCCTGCGGGATCCTCGAAGGTTCGGCGCAGTGGTTTGGGCGCGAGACGAGGGCGCTGAAGAAGCGAAGAAGCTGTTGGGTTCACTGGGGGTGGAACCCCTTTCCGACCTGTTCACCGTCGACGGTCTATTTGCCGGTTTGCGTGCGAGCCGGGCGCCTGTGAAGCAGGTCTTGCTCAGCGGCAAAGTGGTGGTGGGGGTTGGAAACATCTACGCATCGGAAGTGCTGTTCCTGGCGGGCATCCGCCCGACCGTGAAGTCATCGACCATCGGCTTGGCGCGGGTTCGCCGCCTGCACGTAGCCATCCGCGAGGTACTGGCGCGCGCGGTGGAGCGCGGCGGCAGCACGCTGCGGGACTTTGCCAGCGCGGACGGCAGTGAGGGCCATTTCCAACTGGAGGCGCATGTCTATGGACGGCACAACGAGGCGTGCCGGGCCTGCGGGTCTCCAGTGCGAATGATCCGGCAAGGCCAGCGCAGCACCTACTATTGCATCCGTTGCCAGAAGGCATAGGGTTAAGAGGGGTGGCACCACGCCGTTTCGAGCTTTCAAGAAGTTCGTGGGGTGCTATATTTTGCGAAGGCTCCTGCACGTGCGGGGCGCAGCGACACTCGGGAGCAAAGTGGGACCCTCTTTTAACGAACAGTTCGACCAGCACGGCGCGTGGCGCCGGGCATTCGCACTTCAACTGAAGCAGTTGGCCGACTGGATGGCGTCGCATTCCCTCATGGATGCGGCTGTTGGCGAGAAGCTCCAGCGACTGGAGGGTCAAGTGCGCAGCGACAAAGTCATGGTGGCTTTCGTCGCGGAGTTTTCCCGGGGCAAGTCCGAACTGATCAACGCCATCTTCTTTGCCGACTATGGCCGCCGGATCATGCCTGCCAGCGCGGGACGAACGACGATGTGCCCGACGGAATTGGGCTACGACCCCGGCGTGCCTGTGAGCCTGCGCCTGCTTCCCATCGACACCCGGCTGCAGGTGCAGGGACTGGCCGAGTGGCGCCTGAAGCCCGAACGCTGGGTGCAGATTCCCTTGGATGTCAATGATGCGGGGCAGATGGCCCGCTCGCTCGAGAAGGTGGCCGAGGTCCGGCGCGTCACCTTGGATGAAGCGCGAGCGCTGGGTTTCTGGCACGACGACCTGCCGCAAGAAAACCCGGTGCCGGACGCCAGCGGCCTGGTGGAAGTTCCGATGTGGCGCCATGCCCTTATCAATATTCCCCATCCGTTGCTCAAGCAGGGCTTGGTCATTCTGGATACGCCCGGACTGAACGCAGTGGGTGCGGAGCCCGAACTCACCATTAATCTGATTCCACAGGCGCATGCGGTGGTCTTCATCCTGGGGGCGGACACCGGGGTCACGCGGTCCGATCTCTCGATCTGGCGGGAACATCTGGCAGCCCCGTCTGAAAATGCGGATGCCCGCTTGGTGGTCCTCAACAAGATCGACACACTGTGGGACACCCTGAACTCGCCTGAGCAGGTTCAAGAACAACTTGAGCGCCAGCGCCTGACCTCTGCCGAGATGCTGGGTATCTCGCAAGAGCACGTCATGCTGGTGTCAGCCCAGAAAGGGTTGATCGCCAAAATCCAGTGCGATGACCTGTTGCTGGAGCGCAGCGGCTTGCCTCTTTTGGAAGAAGCGCTGGCACAAGGGGTGATGGGCAAGCGCCAGTCCATTCTCCGCTCTGCCGTGGCAGCGGGCATTGCCGGCCTGCGTTCGGAAACCTCCCGCGTGATCAACATCCGCCGGCGCGATCTCGATGACCAGATGCTGGAATTGCGGAGTTTGCGCGGAAAGAATGCTTCCGTCATCGATTCCATGCGCACTCGGATCGAGCAGGAGCAGCGGGAGTTCGAGCTGAGCACCGCGAAGATTCAGGCGGTGCGTGCGGTCCATCTCAAATTGCTGCGCGATATCTTCCATGAGCTCGGAGCCCGTTCGCTGAAGGCCGAACTGGCGCTGCTCACAGACGCATTGCAGCAAAAGGGACTGAAGCTGGGCGTGCGCAAAGTCTACGCGGAGACCTTCCAGCGGCTGCAGGCCATCGTGGACAAGGCGCAATCTTCGGGCACTGAAATCCATGCCATGTTGGGCGGTACATTCCGACAGCTCAACACGGACTTCGGCTTTTCACTCCAAGTGCCTCCGACTCCGCAACTGGAGCCCTTCCTGCAGGAAATCGCGCAAATTGAGCAGCGGCATTTGCAGTACCTGGGCGTGGGCAATGCCCTCAAACTGGCGCAGCCTGAGTTCGCGCAGCGATTGGTCCGTGCGCTCGGCATGCGGCTTCGTACGGTGTTTGAATCGGTCGCCAACGATCTGGAGCTTTGGAGCAAATCCGCAACAGCGCAACTGGATGCCCAATTGAGAGAGCGCAAACGGAGCTTTGCACGTCGCATCGAAGCGGTGGACCGCATTCAGCACGCAGCAAGCGGTTTGGTGGAGCGCATTGCGGAGATTGAAATGGCCGAGCAGGAGTTGGGGCAAATGGAAACGCGCTTGAATGAGATGACGGAGCAACTCGCAGCCGTCCCGCGCGCCGAGCCGCCCCAGGTCAGCCCGCAAACTGCCCTGGCATGAGCGACACCCCGGAAATCGCCACCGATGTGGTTCGGTGGCAGGCGGTGCATGGCCGCAACCATTTGCCTTGGCAGCAAACACGAGATCCTTATCGAGTGTGGCTGTCTGAAATCATGCTGCAGCAAACCCAGGTCGTCACCGTCTTGGGCTATTACGAACGCTTTCTGGCGCGATTTCCAGATGTGCAGTCGCTGGCTGCGGCAACGAAGGGTGAGGTGCTCGCCTTGTGGAGCGGTTTGGGCTATTACAGTCGCGCCCGCAATCTGCACCGTTGTGCTCAGCAAGTCGTGGATTTGCACGGGGGCGAGTTTCCCCGGACCGCCGAGGTATTGGCACAGTTGCCGGGAATCGGCCGCTCGACGGCAGGTGCGATAACCGCCTTCTGCTTTTCCGAGCGTGTTCCCATATTGGATGCAAATGTTCGCCGGGTGCTGACGCGAGTGCTTGGCTTCACGGCCGATTTGGCAATCGCCAAGAATGAACGTCTTCTTTGGGATCAGGCCTGTGCCTTGCTGCCAGTCAGTGATCTGCAGCATGCGATGCCGCGCTATACCCAGGGTCTGATGGATCTCGGGGCGACGGTGTGCACGCCAAAGAAGCCGACCTGCATGGTCTGCCCTTTGAACCGGCAGTGCAAAGCCCGCCGCGACGGAGACCCCGAACGCTATCCCGTGCGGACCCGCAAATTGTCGCGTCGTGCGGAGTCGTGGTGGCTGATGCTGCTGCAGGACGGCAATGGGCGTGTCTTGCTCCAGCCGCGTCCCTCGAGCGGCATTTGGGCAGGTCTGCATTGCCTGCCGGTGTTCGAGGAGCGCGCAGCACTGCAAGCAGCATTGGCATCACGGCCTGCGCCGCTTCAGGATTTGGAGGGCTTTCTTCATGTCCTGACCCATCGGGATCTGCACCTCCATCCCGTGCGAATCCCGTGGCAGGCGGATTGGGGCCTTCCGGTGGACGGTGCCTGGTTCGGTGCTTCCGACTGGGACCGCTTGGGTATGCCAACGCCCATCCGGAAATTGCTGCTGAACCTATCCTGATTTTTTTCACGTCTCGCCACTCTGTGGCGAGACGTGAAAGTCACAGGCCGTCCAACTCACGATGCCGCCGCAGGGTGGTCCAACGCTGGCTGAAGTGCACCGCCAGGCGCTCCACCAAATAAACCGAGCGGTGTTGCCCCCCCGTGCAGCCAATGGCCACGGTCACGTAGCTTCGGTGATTCTGCGCCAAAGGCTCCAGCCAGTGAGAAAGGAACTGCGCGATGTGCTCCTGCATCAGTTTCACATCAGCCTGGTGCTGCAAATAGTCGATGACAGGCTGGTCTTTGCCCGTCAATGCCTTTAACGCGGGCTCATAGTGGGGATTGGGCAGCATGCGCACGTCGAAGACGTAATCCGCATCGACAGGCACCCCGCGTTTGAATGCAAATGATTGGAAGACCAGCGTCAATTGCCCGGGCAGGGCGGGCATCAGGCTTTTGACGTAACCCTGCAATTGCGCTGCTCGAATGGCGCTCGTGTCGATGACATGGGACTGCTCACGCAACTCGGCCAGCAGTTCACGTTCCAGTTCGATGGTTTGCAGCAATGCGCGTTGGCCTTCCGTCCATTCGTCTCTGGAGAGGGGGTGGCGTCGGCGCGTTTCCGAAAATCGCCGGATCAATGTGTCGGTGGTGGCATCCAGAAACAGCGAATGGACGACCACGCCCTCGCCGCGCAGGCGTTTCAGTTCCTGCGGAACCAGCGGTAACGCGGTGGCGCTGCGAACATCCATTGCGATGGCAATCCGGTTGCCATGGTGCTGATGCTCCAGCGCCACGAAGGCGGCCAACAATTCCGGTGGCAGGTTGTCTACGCAGTAGTAGCCTGCGTCTTCCAATGCATGCAAGGCAACGGATTTGCCGGAACCCGCCATGCCTGTGATCAATACGACCTCTAGCGTCATTTCGTCATGCCTTGATCTGTGCGGGTTGGTTGCTGCTGAGCATTTCGCGTGCGTGCGCCATGGTCGCCTTCGACTGGCGTTCCCCTCCTAACATCCGAGCCATTTCGATCACGCGTTTTTCTCCCTTCGCCACGGTCACCTGACTGATGGTGTGCTGATCCTGACTGGTTTTTGCCACGATCAGATGGTGATCCGCACAGGCTGCCACCTGCGGAAGATGGGTAACGGCCAGCACCTGTCGATCGCGGCCCAACTGCTGCATCAGCCGACCCACCGTCTCGGCGACGGAGCCTCCGACGCCTGAGTCCACCTCGTCAAAAATCAGGGTAGGGGCCTCGCCCAACTGGCTTGTCGTCACGGAAATGGCCAACGATATGCGAGACAGTTCCCCCCCCGAAGCGACTTTGCCAACAGGCCGGGGCGTGGCGCCAGGATGCCCTGCGACCAGAAAAGAAACACTGTCGAGACCTTGAATGCCGGGTTCCGGTGTCGGTTCCAAAAGCACCTCAAACCGCCCGCCCACCATGCCCAGGCCCTGCATGGCTTGTGTGATTGATTGGGCAAGCCTTGGTGCTGCGGTCGTCCGCTGCCGGGACACGGCCTGCGCCGCCTTGCGATAGGCTGTGCCACTGGCCTGTTCGGCCGCATTGAGCGCTTCCAGGTCTGCTGCCGTCTCCAGTTTGGAGAGTTCCGCTTTCCATCCCTCCAGCAGGGTCGGCAGTTCCGATGGCGTCCGCTTGTATTTGCGTGACAACGAAATCCACAGCGACAGGCGTGAATCCAACTGTTCAAGTCGCTCGGGATCGAGTTCCGTGTGCCGGAGATAGCTTTGCAAGGAGTGAGCCACATCGGCCGCTTGGTCCATGCACGACTGAAGCACCTCTCCCATCGCCTTGAATTCGGGATCGAGGGTTTGCTGCTCCTGCAGCAGATGGCAGGCGCGGCTCAACTGAGTCTGTGCACCGGACTCTTCATCCTCCAGCGCGGACAGGGCCGTTTGCGCGCTGTCCAGCAAGGCTTGGGCGTGAGAAAGGCGGCTGTGCTGGGTGTTGAGTTCTTCCCACTCGCTGGATGCCGGGCCCAGCTTTTCGACTTCACTGATCTGCCACTGCAGTCGTTCCCGCTCCTGTTGCAGGGTATTTCTGGCCGCTTCTGCTTGCGCGACCGCTTTGCGGTCGTCACGCCAGCGAGTCCAAAGCGGCTCCAGCGCCGCGGTGCTGATGCCGCCATAGGCATCCAACAGGCTGCGAACGGCATCCTGGCGCGTCAAGCTCTGCCATGCGTGCTGGCCATGGATATCGAGGAGATGCGCCCCCACGGTCCGCATTTGGGTGGCGGTTGCTGGAATGCCGTTCATCCACGCACGGCTTTTTCCTTGCCGATCGATGGTTCGGCGAAGCAGCAGGCTTTCCTCCTGCGGGATGCCTGCTTCATCAAGCCATGCAGACAAACTGGGTGGGCAATCGAATTCAGCGCAGATGTCCGTACGCTCGGTTCCCTCACGAATCACCCCAGCATCGGCGCGGCCGCCGAGCAACATTTGCAAGGCATCGATCAGGATGGATTTGCCTGCACCCGTTTCTCCGGTCAGCACCGTAAATCCTTTGTGAAGATCCAGGTCCAGGACATCCACGATGACGAAATCGCGCAATGCGATCCGTTTGAGCGCCATCTATGAGCCCCCTTCATTCCAGCGCAATTTTTTGCGCAACGTAGCAAAGTAGTTCCAGCCTCGAGGGTGCAAGAAGCGCACGCAGTGCTCCGACCTCCGAACCACGATCCGATCGCCATGCTGGAGCGATGCCAGCGACTGCATGTCGAAATTGGCGCTGACGTCCCGGCCCCCTACGACTTCTACCGCAATGTCCGTCGAATCCGGCAGCACGATGGGTCGATTGGACAGCGTATGGGGTGCGATGGGGACCATCACCCAACCAGGAATTGCAGGGTGCAGCATTGGGCCTCCCGCGGAGAGCGCATAGGCCGTGGACCCAGTGGGCGAAGCGATGATCAGCCCGTCTGCCCTTTGGTTCGAGACGAAATGCCCACCCACTTCCACCCGCAATTCGACCATGCCGGAAGTGGATCCACGATTGACGACGACGTCGTTGAGCGCCAGGGCTTCAAATACGCATTCGTCCTGACGCATCACGCAGGCATGCATGAGGGGCCTGGCGTCTTCTTCGTACTCGCCATGGAGCATCGGCCTCAGTGCTGAAGCGTGCTCGCCCAAAGGGATATCGGTGATGAAGCCCAGCCGTCCCTGATTGATGCCGATCAGAGGAATTTTGTAGGGGGCCAATTGCCTGCCGATGCCCAGCATCGTACCGTCTCCCCCGATCACCATCCCCAGATCACACTCCTTGCCGATCTGTTCCACCTGCATCGCAGGATAGTCAGAAATGCCGGTGTTGTGCGCCGTTTCCTGTTCCAGAATGGGTTCACAGCCTTCATTTCTGAGGAACTGGGCAACCTCTTGTACGGCATTGCGCGAACTGTCAGAAATAACGCTGGAAGTGAGCGGCTGGTACTTGCCGAAGAGTGCGACCCGTGTGAACCTGAGCTTCATTGGGAAATTAGATCATTAAAATGATTCAATGCTTGATGACCGTGCCAAGTTGTTGCTGAAGGCGCTCGTAGAGCGCTACATAGCCGATGGCCAACCCGTGGGTTCGCGTACGCTGTCGCGCGCGTCCGGTCTCGACCTCTCTCCCGCCACCATCCGTAACGTGATGGCCGATCTCGAAGAGATCGGACTGATCGCAAGCCCGCACACGTCTGCCGGCCGAATTCCGACGGCCAAAGGGTATCGCCTGTTCGTTGACACCATGTTGACAGTGCAGCGCGAACAGCTGTATTCGCCGCAACTGGCTGCAGAGCAGCCGCAAAAGGTGATTGCCAACGCGGCGCATTTGTTGTCCAGCCTGTCCCAGTTCGTGGGCGTTGTCATGGCGCCCCGACGTGCCTCGGTGTTTAGGCACATCGAATTCTTGAGATTGTCCGAAAAGCGGCTTCTGGTCATCATCGTCTCTCCTGAAGGAGACGTGCAGAACCGCGTGATCTTCACCGATGTGGACTACTCACAATCGCATCTCGTGGAGGCGGCCAATTTCCTGAACAGCCACTATTCCGGAATGGACATGGAGCAGGTGCGCGAGCGCTTGAAGACGGAGGTGGATCAGCTGCGGGAGGAAATCGGCTCGCTGATGCAGGCGGCTGTCAACGTCGGGTCCGAAGCGATGGCGGAGTCTCAGGACAATGTGGTGATTTCCGGCGAGCGCAACCTGCTGGCAGTGAGTGATTTTTCCAACGACATGGGCAACCTGCGGCGTGCTTTCGACCTGTTCGAACAGAAGACGCAGATCCTGCGTTTGCTCGATGTTTCCAACCGTGCAGATGGCGTACGCATCTTCATTGGGGGAGAGAGCCAGATCGTCCCTTTTGAGGAGCTTTCGGTAGTCACCTCTCCATATGAAATAGACGGGCAAGTCGTAGGCACACTGGGGGTCATCGGCCCCACCCGAATGCCGTACGACAGGATGATCCAGATCGTGGACATCACGTCCAAGCTGGTTTCCAATGCGCTGAGTTACCGCAAGTAAGCACATACAATTGGCGCGGGGGGCGTTAGCTCAGTTGGTTAGAGCAGAGGACTCATAATCCTTTGGTCGCGGGTTCAAGTCCCTCACGCCCTACCAGTTCAACGGGCTTGATTGCTGTTCATGGCCATTCCTCGCGTGCCTGTTCAGGCGCACTGCGTGGACATGAGAGTTGAGATGCCTGCGTTTTCTGCAAACGAAGCCAAGCGGCCATCAAAAGATGGGTTAGAATTTAAGTCTTGCTTGATTGCGAAGTTCTTCACAGAGTTCGCGTAAAAATCAAAACAAGAATTGAATGATGGCGTTGAAAACATGCTATAATTCAAAGCTTAGCGGCTGTAGCTCAGCTGGATAGAGTACTTGGCTACGAACCAAGGGGTCGTGGGTTCAATTCCTGCCAGCCGCACCAAACGGTAAGCCCTAGAACAGTGATGTTCTAGGGCTTTTTCCGTTGTGGGGAGCGTTTTCACGCTACCCGCTCCAGTAGTCCTTGGGGGACTTTCGGGGGAGTTGCCTCCCCAGCCAGGCGCGCCTGGTGCTCCGCGCGCAAGGTTGTCAGCGTCTTGTTCCAGGTGCCGGTGTCGGCCTTTATCTTTTCGAGCGCGGCATGCAACTCGACGATCTGGGCCATGCTGTAGTGCGCCGTCATCGATTTCTTCGTGTGCCACAGCAGATCCGACACCGTGCTCTCCGCCACGCCAGCCTCCCGAAGGCGCATGCCGACGGTGTGCCGAAGGTCGTGCACGTGCAGATCTGACATGCCAGCCTTGGCCCTTGCCGTCTGCCAACCCGTGTTGTTCATCGCAGTGATCGGCCGGTATGGCATCGAGGGCTCCAGGTGGGTGTTTTTCACACGCTCGCGGCGATAGACAAACACGAACTCTGGATGCTTCCCTCGCATCGATTCGACGACGGACTGCGCCACGCTGTTGCACATCACCAGCCGCGTGCGGCGCTTGCCCTTCACGTGCTCGCGTGGCACGTCGAAGACGCTCACGCCCAGTTCAGGAATGGGAATTTCCCACTCCCAGCGCAAGTTGCAAACCACGTCATCACGCACGCCCGTGTTGAGCACGAACAGCGCCATCCGGCCCAGGTGATCCGGCAGCAGGGGCAGCAGCTTGCGCTGCTGGGCCCAGCTGATGGGGTAGGGCTCTCGCTGGTGTCCAGCAAGAGGCAGCATGGTGATGTGAGGCGGGGTTTCCAGCCATGTGGTGCCGTCTGAGTCGCGCCAGGACGTCGCTGCCAGATTCAAGATCCGGCGTACGACGCCCAGCGCGAGGTTGATGGTCTTGTGCTTCCGGCCTTCTTTTTTCCGCGCAGTCACGTACGGCAATAGCGTGCCATCGTGAATTTGTCGCAGTGTGAGTTGGCCGATGAAGGGCATGATGGATTTCAGCAAGATGGCTTCGGTGACAAGCGATTCCTTGTCCTGATTCGTCACCAAGTAGTGGGCGGCAACGCCGTCGAACAACCGTTCAGGTCGCTCACCGTGGAGCACCACCTGGCGCTTGTCACCGAGCTGTTTGATCAGCCAGCGTTCCGCTTCTTCGTAACTAGCGAGACCGCGCTGGCGAAATCGAGTGCCGCGCCACCACTTGTCGACTTGCCAGGTGTCGGCGTTTTTTTCGGGGTAGATGCCTCGCATTTTTTGGCCCATGTGCTTTTTCCTTTCGTGTTGGGCCATCCGTTCCTGGGCGCATTCTGCGCCACCGGTGCCTCGTCGTCGTTGGCTGCGGGAGTCGGTGCCGGCTGGCCGGCCGCCTCGCTTTTGATTTCATCAAAGAGGCGATCTAGGTCCTGGCGGTCATAGATCAGGCTTACATCCTGGTGCATGCCCGTCAGCCGCGGGGCCCAGTTGGACTCCCATGTGCGGCGCTTGACCCCGACGTAGGCCATGGCTTCCTGCTGCGTCAGGCCCCGTTTCATGAGGGAAACTCGTCGTGTGTGCGGCCGTCGAGTTCACGGCCTGCGGACTTCTTGCCGACTCGCAGCATGGGGGTACTGCCCGCGGAGGCTTGATCGTTGTGAAAGCAATGGACGCTACCGTCGTGCGCGACGATGAAGGCCG
Organism: Acidovorax sp. SUPP2825; assembly: GCF_030158995.1. Lineage (NCBI taxonomy): Bacteria > Pseudomonadati > Pseudomonadota > Betaproteobacteria > Burkholderiales > Comamonadaceae > Acidovorax > Acidovorax sp. SUPP2825. Next base: position 52,647 of record NZ_BQXK01000020.1, read on the forward strand.
GAACACGCTGGGCCATACCGAGGCTGGTGTCGAATTCCTCACCTGGCTGCGGCGCGCGCCAATCACCCCATTGTTTGAACAGGAAGGGCACGCCGGCCGCTTCGCACTGGTTGCGCAGACTGCGGGCCCAGTCAGGGTGCATGGGCCGCGCTCCGGGGCCGCTCTCGCCACCGACAATCACCCAGTCGATGTCGTTTCCAATACCGGTGTAATCGCATGCCCTGCAGCACTCGTAGGCGCCAGTTTCTGGATCCATCACGATGTCATCGGACCAGTTCGGGCACTTCAGCCGAAGATCAATATGTGCCAGCAGCGGTTCCATCGACAGGAATCGCACGCGGGCTGGCACCCGTAGCAACTTCGTGATGTCGCGGTCGGCTTCATCCGGGTTGCAGATCGTCGCGCCCAGCCAGAGGTTGTCAGGCGGCCCATTGAGGAACATCTCTCCCAGCATGGCCCCCGCGTTCCCGATCCGCTTGGTAAGCAGCAGCCAATCCAGGCCGGGCGTGTTCAGAATGAGGGTGGCGAGGTCATCACGCCATTCGCGCTCCACAGCGTTATCGAACACGTCGGCCAAGCTGGCACAAAACACCCGCTGCCGGCGCCCGTGCTGCGCCCTGAACGCCTCGGCCTGGGCGTTCCAGCGGCGTGGAAGGTTCCAGTTGGCGCTGCTAGTGCGACGACGTGCCGCTTGCGGACCCCACTGCACTTGACCGCTCCGCTTGGCCCAGCCTTCGGCATAGCAGTGATCGCAGCCGGGCGATACTTTGGTGCAGCCCGTCCAAGGGTTGAAGGTGTGATCGCACCATTCGATGCTGGTATTGCTGCTCATGTTGGGACCGTTTCCTTCGGCACATTGAAGAACCCCAGCCGTCCTTTCCAGGCAACGAAAGGTATGGGTCGGCTGTCGCGCAGGACGAACCCATGTGTACCGTCTTGCTTCCACGGCGAGGGGTGCTCCAGCAGGCAGTCGACGACGCGCGTCCAGCCGACGAAGCCGCCGCGCTCCAGGACCTCATATGCCGGCATGCTGTCAGGCAGCAGGCCAGCGTGCAGCAGCTCTTCGCAAGTGCTGTCGTAGTAGCGACGCGCCATCGTCTGGCCGGCGTGCACCAGTAGCTTGCCCCGGAAGTTCGTGGGCCAGTCTCGGTTCTCGATGTCCTTGTGCCCGTTGACGATGAGCCAGGCCCAGGGCTGGCGGATGCTGAGCGCGGGGATCATGGAAAGACTCCCAACTCCAGATCTGCCGGATCCACTTGCACCACGCTGCCCCCGCCTTGGCTGCGCATTTGCGCGATGACACGATTGGTGGCTTGCTGCAGCTCGGCAAAGCTGAGTTGACGCAGCTGGTGGTCATGCAGATCGACCATGCAATTGATGGCGTCCATCTCCTGCAGGTGCAGTTGCACGGGTGTCCATGCCCCTGTTGACGATGCGCGATCGTGTACGGTGCTGAGTGCAAGCATCGCCGCCTCGATGTGTCCAGACATGCCACGCAAATAGCCAAGGTGCTCAATCTGGTGGGCAATCAGCATGGTGCTCCGCAGGAGTTCAACCTGCAGCTCTGTAGCAACGCCCTCGCGCAAACGGGCTGCGCATTGGCGGATGACCGACATGATTTCGCTGATCTCTGCCTCCGTCAGACGAGTCGCTCGAAGCTGTGCCTTTCGGAACGTGTCTATGTGAGCGCGGCGGGCAGGGGCAGGTATGCGGTAGCGAGGGCGGTTCATGCTACGTCTCCTTTCCGTGCTGCATCGCGGTCAAGGCGTTCGATCTCGGCCAGCGCCATGGCGGCGCCTTTCACGAGTTGTTGGCGACGGTGACCGAAGCGCGGGGCATCCCAATCGGCCGGCATCATGGCCGCGCCCAGCGTGTCTCCGTAGCCCGTGCTGGTCGTGTCCCAGTCGCGCGCGCCCTCGGGCATGACGTACAGCGCAGCCATGGCTGCGATCTCGTCATTCACGTATTCATCGTCGTGCGCAGGGTCGTAGCCTTCCTCATTGATCTGCCGGCTACGCTCGGCCAGCACGTCGCATTCAGCCTGTGTCAGCGCCTTCTCGTGTCCTGCCAGTGCTCGGGGAGCGGTGAGCCAGACCTTCTGCACGCTGATACCGCCAATCTCGAACTCAATAGACCACTTCCAAGTGTCGCCTTCACGCTTCCACTCTTCCTGCATGTCGGCCAGGGCAGCGGGCAGAGCCTTGGTGCCGTCATCATGTTTGCCGTCTGCGTCTCCAAGCCACATTTCAACTAAAAATGCGCTCACGGCACCCAGGCCTGTGACGATGGCGACGACGGGATAGTCCGTCTCGCCCCAGGCTTGGCACAGGTATTGAGCCTCGCTCGGCACCTCGTCCTGATGCGCAGCGCGCCCGGTTGCCATGCTGTAGAGCACTTCCATGCGCCTGACGAGGGTGCGTAGCGCCACGCCCTTGCTGATGGTGACGTGCCCCACCTTGATCCCACAGGGCAGGGGCCACCCCATAGGATCGGCAGGCTGTACGCTCTTTGGTGCAGCGGGGGCGGTGCCGAGTAAGGGCAGCCAACCAACCGGCTTCCCCACGCCTTGGGTGTATCGGTCTTGGCACCAGTCCCAGCCGGCGAACTGCCATTCGTCGAAATCGTGATGGTTGTCCCAAGTGTTGGAGCCGATTGTGGGTTGCGGACCTTCGCCGTCTTCTGTCGCGTGGTGTTCGAACTCCACCAGCAGGCGCAACAACGTGCCGTCCTTGGGCGCGGTTTCCATCGGGCGCCATTGCTCGCTCGGCACGTGGCCAGATGTATTAGTCATTCAGGGCCTCCAGTTCGGTGTAATCAGCGATCAGCGTCCAGCGCTCCACCTTGTCGGTGTCATTGGCCTTCGAATCCACTGGTAGATCCAGCATCCAAGCGCGGTCGCCAGTCTTGGAGCGGATGACAGCGGTGCGGCCTTTGGTGGGCAGCAACTTGGCTAGCGGCCAATCCTTGTCGGGCCCTTTCAGGTCGATCCTGATGCGCACCTTGTCGCCAGGGGAAAAGCTGTTGGTGGCCGGGGCCTCGTTCATGGCCTGGGCGATCGCAGCTTGGGCCTCTGCTTTGGTGGTCTTCGCTGGCTTGTCAGTCTTGCTCTTCAGAGAAGGTTTCGCCGCGTCGATCTGATTGGGCTTGTCGGAGGTGCCGCGCTCGGCGGCTTTTGATTTCATTTGGGCCTGCACCTTGCTCTGGATGCTCTTGACATCGACCTTTGCGATGGCAGCAGTGGCGTCAATATGCTGAGCTTCATCAACCGGGCGCTCGTAGAGCGGCATTTGGTCGTAGCCAGTGACCAGCATCATCAGCACCATGTTTTGAACACGCAGCGGCTGCTCTGACGCGCTCGACACTGCTGCTCGGAGCGATTCGATCGAGAAGCCGGGTGATAGCTGAAAAGTCTTGCGCACCGTCTCGTCGTCAACATCATTCGCCATCGTCAACATGAGTCGGTAGACCACCTGGCGAGGCAGGCGGTCGAGTGCATCGGGTTCGGCTGCTGTGCGCAAGCCCTCGATGATCTGGTCGATGGCGAGGCGGCGCCATGTCCCTTGGTAAGCCTCGGACAGCTCAGCAGCGGTCGGGCCTTTGTCTTTGCCCTTCGATGCGGCTGGCGTTGATTTGCTTTTGTTTTCCAGTGCAGCGCCAGCAGCGCGCGTGGGGATGGCCTCGACCATGTTTCCGCTCGGTGACTCGATCAGTACCACCTTGTCGGGTGAGACTTCTGCGCCTACCAGGGATCGGAGGGACTCACTCTCCCCGCGGCGCGCTGGCTTGTCCAGCAGCATGTAGCCGGCAGGTGCGACACCTTCATTCGGCATGAGTTCACGCGCTTCCTTGCCAGTGATGACCTTGCGGCCGTTCTGCCGTGCTTGGGCGGCCATCTCTTCGAAGTGGGCCTCTTTCTTGGCTCCGAAGCACGCGACGTCAGTACAGACGTCTGCATGGCTTCGATCGAACAGTTCGGGCGTGGCGCCGGTGCGCTTGGGGCACCGCGAGCAGGCCCCGGCCTTGGCGCAGAGTGCGGCATCGTCTAGGGCAAAGGGCGCGCCGGCCAGGTCGGTCTGATAGCTGCGTGCGGCGAGGTCCTTGGCGCTGCGGTAGCTCATAGGACCACCGTCCGGCCCTCCCGTGAGGACGCGCTGGGTAAATTCGGTCTGCAGCGCTGCAGTCGGGCGCTGCGCTACGATTAAAGCCACGCTGCGAGTGAGAGAGCCGGACTGCAGCGCTGCGATCGCATCGGGGCACAGATGCAGCAGGCGTTGCGACTCAAACACGTGGGAGCGGCTGCGCCCCAGCGCTTCCGCAATCTGGTCTCGCGTGTAGCCATGCTCCTGCACCAGCGCCTCGATGCCGAGCGCTTCATCCAGCGGCTTTAGGTCTTCGCGCTGGATGTTTTCAAGTAACTGCATCACTTGAGGGAGCGCGCCGTCGACCGTCTTGATCAGCACCGGCAACACGGAGAGGCCGGCGATGCGTGCGGCCCGATATCGACGCTCGCCAGCGATGATTTCATGCGTGGCATGGCGCGTTTCAGGATCTCCAAATGTCTCCTGCAGTCGATAAGAGGGCAGCGGGCGAATGAGCAATGGCTGCAAGATCCCGTAGGTCTTGATGCTTGCAGCCAGTAGCTGCATGGCTTCGGGTTCAAACGCTTTGCGGTTGGTCTTGCTCGGCGCCAGTTGCGAGATCGGAAGATAGGCACCATTGCTGGCTGGTGGCGCTTCTGCCGGCAGGCCGTCGTGGGGAAGCACGACGAAGTTGTCCATGGTGAGGTTGATGACCGTGCCCTCAACCTCTACTTGGTATTGCTTTCCGCCAGGCGTGCGGCCCAGTACTTTGCCGTCCTTGCCTGCTTGCGCCAACAGCTTTCCCTTTGGGCTGGTCGCGTCGTCGTTGATGCGCACCTGGCGCTTGATGAGGGAGTCGGATTTTGGTGGCATGTCAGGCCTCCAAGGGTTGACGATGGCGCACACCGGCAAAGGTGACACTCGGCAACTGATATGCATCCATGGCGCCGGCCCGGTGGTGGGTGTTGCGCAGCTCGGCACCCTTGTACGGTTCGCTCATGGTGCTGTTGCGTACCGGCAGTTCCTGGCGGGTGATTTCCGCGCCACAGTCGAACGTGCGCGTTTTGAATGGCGCGCAGTGGCCACCGGCGTTGATCGGCGCGGTCTCGATCGCGGTGAGTCGCTTGCTTGGCTTGCTCATGCGGCACCAGCCTTTGCTGCCGCGTTCGTCGTGGCTTCGTGCTGGCTCATCGCGAGAATGCCCCGCGCCACTGTTTGCGCGGCTGATGGTGCAGCCCAGGCATACATGTCCGGGCTGGTGATATCGATGGCGAGGGCCAGTGCGGGCACGTGTTGCGCGCCGTGGACGATGTCATGGCCGGCGTGCGTGCAAGTCATGATGAGATCGAGCGCAAGGCTCTTTACCGGTGTCATTGGAGCGCCTGGCGCCGGTTTGGCGAGGTCGGTACGTACACTGACGTTGCCGCGGGCGTCGCCCACCAAGGTGATGGTGACGGTGGAAGGTTTGAGGATCATTCGAGGTCCTTGCGGGTGGTTTGCTGCTCGAAGGGCAGGGCAATGTGTTGCGCTTCGCAGTCGATGCGGCGCGCGCGGAACTTGGGCGCGGTTGCATCCAGCTCGGCGACCTGGCCGCGCACGCGCTTTGCGAAAGCGTTTGCAGCGAAGTGATTTGCGGGCGTGGAATCGGGGTAGGTATGCCGTGCCCGCACCTGCTGGCCGGTGGGGTCGGTTAGATAGACCTCCACCATTGGTAAGCCTGCAGTGGTGGTCCTGCACACCGCCGAGGTGACAGTGCCGCGTATACGCATCTGGATGGCTGTGGTCATGGCCGGGCCCTTGGCGCAGGCTTGCGTCTGCGCTTGATCAGGTCCAAGTCCATGCGTGATGCCGCGCAGGTGCGGATGTGGTGGCCGTCGAACCCTGGCAGGTTGCGCAGGTACAGCAGCACGAAGAGGATGCGGTCAAGCATGGCTCATCCCCTCGTGTAGGCGGTGACCGCCGCGGCGATGAATGGAGTCGCGAGCAACAGGCCTGCAGCAAACAGCAGTGCAAGTCGCTTGCGAAGCAATGCCCGGCGATTGATGTGCGGCCCATCAATGGTGTAGGGCACTGGCATTACGCCGCTCCCAGGATGTAGAAGCGGTGGTTGGCTGTGGCAGGCTTCAGAAACTCTTCATGTCCTGACGAATGCCACATGTTGATCACGCTGGCTGGTGGGGCATCGGGAAACCGCTGCTCAGCGTCCGCGATCGCATCCCTGTTGCCAGGGAAGTTGCCGGTGTAAGGCGCATGGCCTGGCGGCTTGATGTGAAACATCAGCAGGGCATCGCCGTTGTTCTGCCCTATTGGTGCAAACACAGCACGGCCTTCTTCTGTGGGGCAGTCCTGGCTATTCACGTAGCCGCGCTGACGCAACGAGTCCAGCGTCTGGACGGCCTTGAACGACATCTGCTTTCGGTCCACTCGCTGGCCACTGCAGAGGGCGTGCAGCATGTTGCATTGGGCTGGGGAGAGGCGCCGGGCGCTCATGCCGACACCTCACACCCGCAGCTCGGCGATTCGAATTCGAGGGAGGCGAAGAACTCCTTTTGGAACGCCGACAGATCGAGCCCGAACATCAGCGCGTGAGCCGCTGTCAGCTCTTCCATGCTTTGCGTGATCGGATCGAAATGCCAAGCCAGGCGGGGGTCGCGCTGGATGCGTTGCAGCAGGTGATGGATCGCCTTGCGAGCGGCCGCCTTTGCTGGGCCGTCTGTGGACTCGGCAATTCCGATTACTGCGTTTGCAGCTACTGTTGCGCGGTTCGCTGCCTCGGCCTGCAGGGCAACCTGGATGACAGCGATCTGCGCGCGCAGGTTGGCGAGCAGTGTGGTGACAGGCGGCTGCTGCGCCTGGTCATCCTCGAAGCCTGCAGCGAACTGCTCAGCTTCCTGCAGCGTTTGAAGCAGCGCTGCGATTGGGGAAAACGACATGGAACCTCCAAGCGCCCGTCATGGGCGTGGAGGCATGTTAGCCGTTGGCTTTTATTAAATCAATAGCCCAGGGCTAACATTTGCTTTTTGACGTGTCACTGCCGTGCTTGAAGTTCACGAAGTTCTTTCTCAAGCGATTCCAAAGTGCTTTTCAACTCTCTGCCTTTGCTGTCGCAAACAGTGGCAGCCGCCTGCATTTCTGTGGAGATGGATTGTTCCCATGTAGCGCCAGCAAGGTTGTTATTGGCATTGCGCTTTTTTGCAGCGAGTTCCCTCTGCTGGGCGTCGCACCTACTTTGATGCGACTGGAGTGCACTGCGAGCATCGGCGATCCCCCTGTTTTCGAGAAAGGTTCTGCGTTGCCACGATGCTCCGAAAGCCCCCTCCTGTTGGGGGAGAGGCGCATTTGCAGATGAAGATGGACCCCCGTCCCTCCTAGGCTTTTGCGCCTCGCCGTGCCCGCTGGCAGGACGAATGACTAACTGCTCGGACTTGCCGGCGCATGGGACGTCCTGGAACACCGTCTTTCCATCGGGACCTGTGCATTTGGTGATGCTCCATGCGGGTGTGCAGCTTGCAAAGAGTGATACGACGGCCAAGACATTTAGTTGCTTCATGCCTGAACTTCCCCTGAATTCAGTTTTTTCTTGAACACATAAATTTTCGCACTTGGGCGATCAGCCAATCGTGCCATTCCTTTTTACGCTTGCCTCCCGTTCTCGGACCTCAACCAAGGTGCTCATCACTGTGTTGAGTTGATTCCAGTCGTCACGCGTCAAGACTTGCAGCCGCAGTGGGGAGACTGAGAAGGGCCAACTGCTGATTTGTGCGACCGGAAGCGCGTCCGTGTCTTGGACGTGGATGTTGTCCATCCATCCGACTTCTAAGTTGAACTTTTCTTCGATCAACCTGGCTATGTCGTCGCCGATGACGCGGGGTTTGCCTGATGTGCTGTGTTTCGCCTGGGTCTTGAGTTGGCTGATCTGTGCATGGCTCTTTTCCAGTTTGTCCGCGACGACCTGGAGGCTTCCCACGCTTTCAATGATCCTCAGTAGGTTTTCATGCCTGATTTCTGAGCTGGTCTTCATCGCATCCATTTGAGAGCCTTTGGCTAACAAAATAAATGAGCCGCTGGCTTCCTGAAATGAAAGCCATGGGCTAACATCGCGGCATGCTGATTTCTGAGTACCTCAATGCCGAGCGCGGTCGTGCAGCCTCTTTGGCACGCGGCCTTGGTGTGAAACCAGTCGTTATCTCTCGATGGGGTAGCGGGAGCAAGCCAGTGCCGATCGAGAGATGCATCGCCATCGAACGTCTGACGGGTGGGCTCGTCGGCCGTAAGGATCTGCGTCCTAACGATTGGCAGGATGTTTGGCCTGACCTGAGTGCGAGTGAATCGGTCCCTGCTACGAAAGGGGAGGTGTCGCATGCGTAGCACCACTGTCCAGCGGCTTGAAATCTGCCGGTGTGCCCGTGATATGGCGCAGCCGCTCACCCCAGGACGCCCGATTTTCTTCAGGGTCGGACAAGAGCTGGCATCGCGCGCCGATCTGCGCGCCAACGCCCAGGAACTTAGGCGCCGGATCGAGGCTTGGGCTGCTTCTCTGCTACCCCAGACTAACGCTGGTGCGCTGCTGGACGAACAGGAATTGATCAAGCGCTGGAACGCTTGGCAGTCTGGAAAACTTTCGCATGATCTCTCTGGTTTGGAAGGCTGACGAATGGACGGCCGAAATATTTTTCGCGATATGCACGTCCACGACCATGCGTGTAGCGAGGTCAGCTCATCTTTTTTGTTGGATCCTGCGCCTGCCGAAGCTGTCCTATCCGCGCTTCTATTACGTCTGACCACTCCTGCCAGTGCTTCGGCTGCGGAAACTTTGGATGCATTAGGGCCACTTGATGGTCTACCTCTGCCTCGTACTCCTCCAAAACGGAAGGGAGAGCCTCCAGCGGAATCCGAGCCAGCATCGCTCTCACCAGTGCCCCGAGCGCCAACTGGCGGCTCATCGTCTGGCGAAATGTTTCCTGAAGGTCTGCTATGGCCTTGACTGTCTGCCGTTGGAAATCTTCGGGTTCGTGCATGCCCATCCCCTTTTACTTGGCTGCGGCCACAGCCGCCCGGTGCAGGTCGAGCAGGATGGTTTCGGTTGCTAGTTGTCCTTGCCGTTCCTCGTTCCTTGCCAGTCGTGCCAAGTCTTCGGCAAAGGCTGCTTGCTTGTGTTCGGGCAGTTGCCGAACTGCGGCGAAAACCAGGGCGCCCATGGCGTTGACGATGGCATTCAACGTCTCTGCATTCATCGGCAAGGTTGTGTCGTTGTTCATTCCGTCTTCCTTTTCGTTTCGTTCTGGCGGTGTAAGCGACCGCCCGGGCATTTTCCGCCACGTGGCCGCTTGCAGCGGTGGTCGTGCTTCCACTCCGTTCCTCCCTCCCTCCTTGGGCGGCGCGGCCGGCGGGCTTTTTCTTCCTCGGGACTTCGGTGTGTTTCGGCATGCATTGAAGTCTCCTTTTTTTGCTTGCTCGTGTCGTTCCGACGCGTTCCGACAGATTCGGAACCCGTCGGAACGGGTGCCCGGCAACGTGCCCCAGCGTTGAGGTGACGATGGATTCCCTGCTATACGAAGATGAACTGGATGCTGCGCGCGCTGCGGTGACGCACTTGGGCGGAGCCAAAAGGGTCGGCCCCCAGATCTGGCCGGACAAGACGCCGGAAACGGCCGCGCGCTACCTGCACGATTGCCTCAACCAGGGCCGTGCCGAACGCTTGAGTCCATCACAACTGCTCATGCTCATGCGCCTGGCGCGTGAGGCAGGATTTCATGGCCTCGCGGCTTACATGTTGAGGGAGGCCGGCTATGCCCCCCCAGTCCCGGTGCAGCCGCAGACCGAAGCTGAACTTCTCACGCGGCGCATGGAATCGATCATGGGGGAGGCGTCTCGCCTGGTCGAGCGACTGGAGCGTGTGCGTGGGGCGCAGACCTGATGGACAACTACCAACAGGTCCTGCTGCAGATGCAGCAGTTCGGCATCGAGCTGCGCGACAAAGACTTGCCTCTCAAATTGGACACGCCCAAGAGCAAAACTTGCGGCAAGGGTGGCAAGGATTGGTACAAGCTCTATCTTTTCAGGCGCGACCCGGACAAAGGCGGCGGCACGTATGTTGTCGGCACTTTCGGGACGTATCGGCACGGCGGCGCTTCTCAGAAGGTGGATGTCGAGTGGGCACCCCTCTCCCCCGATGAGCGTGAGCGCAGGGCGCGGGAGCTGCGTGAGCAGCGTGTGGCCGCCGCAGAACAACGCCGCCAGGAGATCGAGACTGCCGCGGCCGAAGCTATCAGTGTGTGGCGCGTCGCCGTGCGCGATGGGTCTTCGCCTTATCTGGATCGCAAAGGTGTGCAGGGTGAGTCGTGTCGCTATCTGCACGACCCGCTGGTGCTGCGCTGGCCAGGCGAGATGGGTGAGGACGACACGGTGATCCGCCTGCCGGCCGGCACGGTGGTTGTTCCGCTCCTGCGCTTCGACTTCCCACGTGAGCAAGCGCTGCGGGCACTCCAGTTCATCCGGCCCGATGGCAGCAAGATCTACCAGCGGGGCATGGAAAAGCCTGGTTGCTGTGTGCGCTTGGGCGCCATCGACCGAGATACCTGCCGCCTGATGCTGGTGGTGGAGGGCTATGCCACCGGACTAACGGCCCGCATGGCATGTGATGGACTTCATCCTGTTTTCGTTGCGCTCGATGCCGGCAACCTGGCCCACGTGGTGCCGTTGCTTCGCAAGCTGTATCCGTACACGCGCATCCTCATCCTGGCCGACGACGACTGGATGACGAAGGATCAGCACACGGGAGCCTTGACCAACCCCGGCCGTTCGGCTGCTCGGGCGATCGCACGGAAGGTTGAGGGGTGTGACCACCTGTGGCCCATTTTTTCGCCGTCTACGCGGGGTGAGAAGGACACGGACTTCAACGACCTTCACGTTCGCGAAGGGCTCGATGCGGTGCGTAAGCAGCTGGCTGGCGTGGTGGCGATGATGGTGCGGCGCTATGGGTGACACGCCAGACAGCGGCCCATTGGGCGCGGCGCCAACGCCACCACCGCACGCGCCCGAAGAGGCGCGTGCCATCGATGCACTCGGCGCGTCAGCGCCGCTGGATAGCACTGTCGTTCATGTCGCGTTCGGCGCTCAGTCGGGGCAGGGCGCTAGCGTGCCGGTATCTCACCAGGCCGAAGGCCACTCTCCCGACGCCCCCCCGCCCCCCCAAGTAAGCGCAGCTGCGCGCAAGTCGGGGGATGGGAGTGACACCCCTGGCGACGATTCCAGCGATGACGAATCAGACGAAGAAGAAAAGCCCGTTCAGGGCCGCAAGAAAGAGAAGACCGTCGACTGGGGGAAGTTCAACCACCTGATCGAGCATTTCGTGCTGATCTACGGTACTGACACGGTGTGGGACGGCGCTGAACGAATGATCATGAAGATCAGCAACATGGGCCACGCCCATGGCGCTGACATGGTTCGGATGTGGAAGTCGAGCGACCGCCGGCGCACCGTGCGGCCAGAGGACGTGGTGTTCGATCCCACGCTGACGTGCGATCCCGAAACCACCGTCAATCTGTACGACGGCATGGCGATGATCCCGAAAGAGGGCGACGTGCAGCCCATGCTGGAGTTGATCGAGTTCCTCACCAGTCGCGCCACGGCCGACGAGGCCGACACGGGCGCGGTGATGCACTGGCTGCTCTGTTGGCTGGCATATCCCCTGCAGAACCCTGGCGCCAAGATGCGCACGGCTGTCGTGATGCACGGCGATGAAGGTGCTGGGAAGAACTTCCTCTTCGACACGGTGGTGTCGATCTACGGTAAGTACGGGGCGCTGGTGGGCCAGGATGAGTTGGAAGATAAGTTCAACGATTGGCGCAGCGGCAAGCTGATGGTGGTGGGCGATGAGGTGTCCAGTCGCGCGGAACTGGTGCACAACAAGAACAGGCTCAAGGCGCTGATCACATCCCCTACGGTTCAGATCAACCCGAAGAATCTGGCGCGGCGGGAGGAAAAGAATCAGATGAATATCGTGTTCCTGTCGAACGAGCTGCAACCGCTGGCGCTCGACAACTCGGACCGGCGCTATCTGGTCGTGTACACCCCGCGGGCCAAAGACTTCGAGTTCTATCGCCGGCTCAGCGAGTGGCGAGACAACGGCGGAGCCGAAGCATTTTTCGCTTACCTGCTGAGCTATCCGCTAGGTGACTTCCACCCGTACGCCCCGGCCCCCATGACGGAAGCGAAATCTGCGCTGATTGCGATCAATCGCAAGAGTCCGGAGTTGTTCTGGGAGGAGTGGTACGGGGGCGAATTGGACCTGCCCTACATGGCTTGCGCGATCGGGCAGGCGTACCAGGGCTATCTCAAGTGGTGCCAGCGGACGGGCGACCGCTATCCCTTCAAGCAAGGGCAATTCACTCCCACCCTGCTGCGTTTTGCGGAAGGGCAGGGGAAGCCTGCACGCATAAAAGCCATGAACGTCACGCGCCCAGGTGCGGCCAAGAAGACCGAGCGAATGCTGCTGGTGGCAGAGCCTGTCCTGAAGGACCCCGCTGCAGGGCCTGACAGCCCGGGCATGACCGAGGGCGAATGGGCCACCTCGGCGGTCAAGGACTTTGGGGATGCGCTGCGCAGGTACATCGGCTACGGATCTGGGTCCGGCTCCCCCTCCCACGATGGCGACTCCCACACGGGTGATGAGGGGCCGAACTGATGCCACACCGTTACACCGTTATGCCCTCGCATAACTCGCAAACCCAGCACTGGCGCGGCTTGTTATGCGGTTATGCCGTTACGCCTCCCTCCCGTATGTGCGTGTGCATGCAGGCGTGCGCATGGGTGCGTGTGCGTGCATGCATGTGCGATGGGCGTGTAACCGTGCAACCGTGTAACTCGCTAGGCGTGGCGCGGGTTTCGCGATTACGCGCGCGCCTAACCGCGTAACTCCACTTCATTCATTTTGAAAAAGGAAAAGCAAATGGAAATGGTTGATGGCAGGGCGACGTTCACTCGGACCCTGGGGGTGTTGCGGACGCGCAACGGCACCCCCCCTATAGGTACTCCCAGAGCCAAAACTCAGGGGGGTAATTCGACCCCCGCGCTCGCGCTAGTTGCTGGGTTTTCGGAAAGTGAACGAGTCGGTGAACGCGGGGCGTCGAAGTGAACGCACGGGTCGAACTGATCGCCCAGGCCGAATACGCCCGCCGCCGTGGCGTGGCGAAGTCTGCTGTGGCGAAGGCCGTGGCGGAAGGCCGTATCACCCTCATTAACGGGAAGGTCGACCCGGCCGTCGCTGATATCCAGTGGGCGCAAAACACCCGAGCACGGGCCGACAGTGGGCGCACAGGCGCTGCATCCGCTGCAGTTGTGGCGGGGGCTGCCCCTGTAGCCGAAATCGCTGCTGGCGGCCCGGAATCGGCGCCATTGGCTACCGGTACGCCTGGCTACACCGACTACCGCACGATCCGCGAGAAGGCCGACGCCGAGATGGCCCAGCGTGCGAACCTGAAGGATGCAGGCCTGCTGGTCGAACGCGCCCGCGTCGAGCGCGGCATCCATGACGTTGTCCACACGTTCCGTGATGCCGTCATGGCGATCGCGCAGCGTGCTGCCCCCAAGTGCGTCGGCGTTGCCGATGCCCGCGACATCGAGCACCTCATCACCGACGAAACCCGTAAGGCGCTGGCGGCCTTCGAGGCCCGCCTGCTGGCGCTGCTACCACCCAAGGAAACCACCTGATGCAAACCCCTCAATTCATTTTGGGCCTGGACGAGGAAATGATTGCCGACGAATTCGCCTGCGGCGGCGGCATGTCCGAAGGCATCGAGCAGGCCATTGGCCGCCACGTGGACATTGCGGTGAACCACGATGCAGATGCCTGCAGCATGCACGAGGCCAACCACCCGCAAACCATCCACTACTGCAAGGATGTGAAAGAGGTCTGCCCGCGCGTGGTCACCCGTGGCCGGGCGGTGGGCCTGCTGCACCTCTCGCCCGATTGCACCCACCACAGCCAGGCGCGCGGCGGCCAACCACGCTCCCGCGTGCTGCGGGCGTTGGCCTGGCGTGCTGTCCGCTGGGGCGGCACGGCCCGCCCGCGCCTTATCACGCTGGAGAACGTCAAGCAAATCCTGCTGTGGGGGCCGCTGATCGCCAAGCGGTGCCCGAAGACGAAACGCGTGGTGAAGATCGACGGCACCGTTGCTGCAGCAGGTGAGCGCGTGCCTGTCCAACAGCAGCACCTAGTGCCAGACCCCAAGCGCCAGGGCGAGACCTGGCGCGCATTCGCCCGCGCCCTGGAGCGGCTCGGCTACGTGGTGGAGTGGCGTGTGCTTTGCGCCGCTGACTACGGCGCACCCACCACGCGCAGCCGCCTGTTCATGGTGGCCCGCTGTGACGGCGCCCCCATCGTCTGGCCCGAGCCCACGCACTTCAAGAAGCCGGCGAAGGGACAGCAACGCTGGCGCAGCGCTGCAGAGTGCATCGACTGGAGCATCCAGGGCCGCAGCATCTTCGAACGCAAAAAGCCGCTGGCCGACGCCACGCTGCGCCGGGTGGCACACGGCATGAAGCGGTACGTGCTGGACAGTGCTGACCCGTTTATCGTGCAGATCTCCAACTGGTCGGCGGATGGCATGCGTTCCGGGCGAAATCCGTTGTCGACTATCACTGCCATGCCGCGCGGCGGCAGTCATGCAGTCGTCACCCCCGTGATGATCCAGGCCGGCCACGGCCAGGGCACCGCAGCAGCTCCGCGCTGGAGCCACGGCAACACAACAGTGCGCGACCCCGTGGGCACTGTTACCGCATCCGGTGGTGGCCAGGCTGTGGCGCTCGGCACGCTGGTGCAGATGGGCTACGGGGAGCGAGAAGGGCAGGCTCCGCGCGCCCTCGATGCACAGCAGCCGCTGGGCACCGTGGTGGGCGCAGGCAAGTTTGCGGCTGTCACTGCCTTCGTCGAGCAGGCCAACGGCGGCTTCAACGTCACGCCCGCCCGCGAGGTCCGCGAGCCCATGTCAACCAGCACCGCAAGCGGCTCGCAGCAGCGGCTGGTGACAGCGACCCTCATCAGCAACACCACGGGCCATGCCCCGACCGATCTGCACCACCCGGCGCCAACGCTGACCACCGGGCAGCACCACGCCCTGGTGGAATACACCCTGTCGCCCGATGCAGAGGCTGGCGCACTGCGCTGCGCCGCCTTCCTCATCCGCTACTACGGCCAGGGCGGGCAGTTGGGCGAGCTGCGCGAACCCATGGACCGTCTGGCGCTGGTCACCGTGTGGCTGCGCGGCGAACCTTACGTGATCGTGGACATCCAGTTACGCATGCTCACGCCGCGCGAGCTCTACAACGCCAACGGCTTCCCCTCCACCTACATCATCGACCGCGGCCACGACGACCGCGTGTTCAGCAAATCCACCCAGGTACGCATGTGCGGCAACGCAGTGCCGCCGCCGCTGGGTCGCGCTGTCATCAAGGCGAACTGGGACAGTCAGATCCCAATGCGGAGGGCCGCGTGATGGACACCGTGACCCGTCCCGCTCTCCGCTACCACGGCGGCAAATTCCGCCTTGCTGGATGGATCATGCAGTTCTTCCCATCGCACCGGATCTACACCGAAGTCTTCGGTGGTGCCGCCGGCGTGCTGCTGCAAAAGCCGCGCAGCCATGGCGAGGTTTACAACGATCTCGATGGACATATCGTGACGTTCTTTAGGGTCTTGCAGACTCCAGCCCTTCGTGATCGCCTTGCGCAGGCCTTAACGTTGACGCCTTACGCCCGCGCAGAATTTGAACTTGCCTGGGAGCCCACGGACGACGCGGTGGAGATTGCGCGCCGCGTAGCCATCCGTGCGCAGATGGGCTTTGGATCGGCCGGCGCAACGAAGGGCAGCACAGGTCTGCGCACTGACACCATGCGCCGCTACAGCACGGCCCAGATGGACTGGGCATCCTACCCGTCAGCTCTGCTGGACGTGGCCGAGCGCTTTCAGCAGGTGCTGGTGGAAAATCGTCCCGCCGTTGATGTGCTGCAACAGCACGACAGCACTGAGACGCTGCATTTCGTCGATCCGCCCTACGTGCATGCCACCCGCGAGATGCGCTCGCAGAGCGGCTATCGCTTTGAAATGAGCGACGACGATCACGCCGAACTGATCGATGTGCTGTCACGCCTGCAGGGCATGGTGGTGCTTTCGGGCTATCAGTCCGACCTCTACGCGGGCCTGCTGCACGGCTGGCAGATGTACACCACCGAGGCACGGGCCAGCGGTGGTAGGGGCGCGACAACCAGAACGGAAGTGGTCTGGCTGAATGAAGCCTGCCAGCGCGCGCTAAGTCACAGCATGGGCGGCCTGTTCGCGGAGGCTGGATGAACCTCGCCGACGGCTACGACCTCGTTCTGCACGCCGCCATGCAGGCGGCACGCCCCGACCCAGAACTGCGCATCGATGAATGGGCGGAAGAGTTCATGGAGTTGCCCAAGAGCGCGCCGCATCAGGCAAATACCGATTCGAGCGCACGCCCTATGCGCGCCGCATTCATCAGGTGCTTTCCCCTGGTCACCCATGCAAACGCGTGGTGGCCAAGGTGGCATCGCAGATGTTCAAGACGCAGACGGCGCTCAACGCCATCGGCGCCTGGATACACCGCGCCCCCGCCAACATCCTCGCCCTGCAGCCAACCGATGGACTGGCGAAGCGCTTCTCTGCACGCGTCTCGCAAGCCATCCGCATCGTGCCCGAGTTGCGCGAATGCGTCAGCGCGCAAAAGAGCCGCGACAAGCGCAACACCACGCAAGCCAAGGATTTTCGTGGCGATGCCACGCTGTACATCAACACCGCAGGGTCGGCGTCCAACCTTGCCGAGATCACCGCGCGATATCTGTTCATCGATGAGGTGGATCGACTGCCGCCGCTGGATGAGGGCGATTCGGTCGAGATCGCCGAAGCCAGAGCCACACAGCACGAGCGCGACTGCAAGTTCTACGAGGTCAGCTCCCCCACCATCGAGGGGTTCAGCAAGATCGACGAGTTGTTCAAGATGGGAACGCAGGAGGTTTACCTCGTTCCATGTCCGCATTGCGGGCACCACCAGCAGCTGGTGCTGGAGAACTTCAAGTACCGCCGCGATGACGACACCGGTTTCATGGATCGTGCGTGGTTCACCTGCCCAGACTGCGGCGGCGACATTGATGAGCGCTTCAAGGCCAGCATGTTCCTCGATGCGGCAGAGGGCGGCACGGCGCACTGGCATGCCACTGCAACGGGCGATGGCGAAACGCTCAGTTTCACGATGTCGGCGTTCTACATGCCCATCGGGGCCGTCAGTTGGCTGACTCTGGCCCGGCAATACGATCGCGCACGCAAGGCGTTGGAGCGGGGAGATCACACCCTCATGCAGGCGTTCTACAACACGCGTCTGGGCTTGAGCTACCGTAATTCCGAAAGCGTGACGACGGCCAAGCAACTCAGCGATCGCGCCGAGGCCAACCCGCCGCGCGTGATCCCACACGCCGGACTGGTGCTGACCATGTCGGTCGATACGCAGCCCAATCGTCTGGAGATCCAGATCGAAGCCTGGGGCCCGGGCCTGGAGCACTGGGTGCTCGACTACGACCCCCTCATCGGATCGCCATCCGTGCCCCCAGACACCCCCGGAAGTGTGTGGCAGCGTCTCGACGAACTGCGTCGCACGCCACTGCTGCATGCGAGCGGCCGGCTCATCGAGATCAGTACCTACGGCATCGACGCCGGTGGCGCCAACACCCAGGACGTTTACAACTATGGCGCGGCCAGGGCCCACCTGGGCTGCACCGTGCTGCACGGTGCGACACGGCCTAACCGCCCCATCATGGGTAGCACCCCGTCGCGCGTCGATATCGACTGGGGCGGTACGAAGACCCCGGGCGGCGTGGAACTTTGGCAAGTCGGTACCGACGTCGCGAAGGACCATCTTTTCAACCGCATGCAGCTCACCGAAGGCCCAGGCGCCATGCATTTCCATGACCAGTTGCCGGCGGCATGGTACGAAGGGTTAGTGGTTGAGCAACCGCGCACGCGCTGGGCCAAGGGGCGCCCGATCCGTGAATGGGTCAAGCCCAACGGCGCCCGGAACGAGCCGCTTGATCTCTCGGTCTACAACCTTGCGTTGGCATATCGCCTGGGGTTGCACAAGTGGTCTGCTCACGACTGGCAACGCTTGCGCGACAAGCTCATTCCTCCAACCGCTGACCTGTTTGCACCGCTTCCCGCAGAGCCTGCCAAGCCCGAATTACCTGCTGTATCTGAATCGTCAGATACAGCGCCCACATCGTTGGTGGCTTCGACAGTACAGACGTCTGTACCCCCCCCGGTGCCCATTCCGCCGCCAGCTCCGACCGCAGCACCTTCCATCCCCATGACTCAATCGAGTATTGCCCCCCGCGCGGGGCGCCGCATCCTATCGAAAGGCATCCGATGAACCAAAACCACTACGATAACGAAGCCCTGCGCTTGGCTGCCGTTTCACCTCGCGGCGACGATGATGATGCGCCGATGCAAGAAAGCGATGAGCAGCGCGACCTCGATGATCTCTGCGAGCGCTGGGTGTGCTGGAAGGCGACACGCAGGCTGTATGGCCCGGCGCCCACCATGGGATCGGTACTGGGACAGCTCAGCGGAACTCGCACGCGTCCGCTGCAGCCGGGCGGTCCCGACGCTGTCAGTAGCGCGGAACTGGCTGCGCTCCATGTGGCATACACGTGCCAGCCGGACGCGCTCGATAAGCGAGTGTTCGATCTGTACTATGTTCATCGCATCGCGCCAGTTAAACGCGCTGCTGCAGCTCTAGCGATCAGTCGAAAGCACTTCTACACAGTGCTGGGGGACTTCCGCAAGCGACTCCATATTGCCTCACTGGCAATCATGGAAGACGAAGCGAGCAAGCTGGCGGTAATGGAAGATGCACGCGAAAAACGGAGGGACGTAGAACGTTAGTGATCGCGTGTCAAACGCTTTGTTGTCACCTGTGGAGGTGACAATTTAGTGATCGACTTTAGGTGACACTTTGCCCCAAAATTGACCCCAATTCAGGTAGGTATCAGAACTGCGCCAACCTGAAAAGAACACCCTCTCGCCCTGCGAAAGCGTATGCCCCCGGCCTCCGAAAGGAGCCGGGGGTTTTGTTTTGGAGCCTCGACAAATGCTTGCAATCAGACGTACCGGACCCTCGATCGCGGAAGTGATCGCGTCCGTGCGAGACGTGCCGACGCGCATCATTCCGTACGCTGCATCGACCGCCCTCACGCGTACCGCACAGTACGCGCAGCAGATCGAATTGCCTGCGGAAATGCGCAAGGTATTCCGCAGCCCAGTGAGTTACACCACCAATTCGTTGCGCGTTGAGCCATCGACCAAGGACACATTGAGTGCCCGCGTGATGGTCAAGGACAAGGCTGCAGGGCTTGCGCCCGAGAACTATCTGCTGCCCGAAGTGGAAGGTGGTGGCCGCAAGCACAAGGGCGCTGAAATGGCGATGCGATACGCCGGCGTGCTGAGCCCTAGCCAATTTGCGATGCCTGGCGCCGGACTGACTCTCGATGCCGCGGGCAACGTGAAGGGCTCGGAAGTGCGCACCATCCTCGCCGCTCTGAAAAATCTCCGTGGTGGTGTCGGCGCGAAGGGGCAGGCCGCAGGCCGTGGCCGCAAGCTTGCGAACGATCTGTTCGTGGGCAAGCCGAACGGTGGGGACCGACCCGAAGGCATTTGGCGTCGGGAGGGAAAACGACTGCGTGCGCTGTTTGTGTTCACGAACAATGCGCCCGATTACAGCCGCCGTTTGGATTTCGGCGGCGTCGTGCAGCGTGTCGCGCTTGAGCGCTTCCGGCCTGAATTCGAGAAAGCCGTTGGCGCCATGTTGGCGCGGGGATGAACAGATGACCGATGTCACCATGGTCCCCCCGTCAAGCGAGCTGGATCTTGCCAAGCAGCGTCTGCAGAACTACATGCAGGCCGAGCAGCGCATTCTGCAGTCACAGGAATACGTGATCGGCAACGGCGGCACCGCTCGCCGTAACCGCCGGGCGGATCTGGAACAAGTGCAAGCCGGGATTCGCGAATGCCGCCAGCAGATCGTCCAGCTCGAAGCTGCCGCCAATCCGCGCGTCCGGCGCATGTTGCAGCTGCGGCCCCGTTAAACCATGAAGCTCAACCTTCTGGACCGCGCGATCGCAGCGGTGGCGCCAGCCTGGGCGGCTGAACGTGTGCACTCGCGCGCGCGGATCGAAGCCCTGGCCGCATTGCCTTCTCTCCAGGCCATGACAGGGACCGACGATGACGCGATGGGAGGCGCGGTGGTATCGCCGCAGAGCCGTCGCTGGTCGCCGCGCCCCCGTGATGCCCGTTCAGACACGCTGCGGGTGCTGCCATTGCAGCGCGGGGCGTCGCGCGAGCTGGCCCGCACCAGCCCGATCGCTGTTGGCGCCATCAACACCAATGTCGATCGCGTCGTAGGCACAGGCCTGGCGCTCAGTCCACAGCCGAATGTCAGCATTTTGGGATGGACCCCGGAGCAGGCGCGCAACTGGAAGAGCATCGTCTCCGCGGAATTCAGCCTGTGGGCCGATAGCACTTCGTGCGACATCGAGGACACGCTCAACTTCTACCAGCTGCAGGGTCTGGTTTTGCGGTCTGCACTGGAGAGCGGGGATTGCTTCACGCTGATGCCGGACGATGAGCGCACGGCCATGCAACCGTACGCGTTGCGTCTCCAGGTCCTGGAGGCTGATCGCTTCGGGAATCCTGGCGGCGGCATGGACACCCCAGACGTGTCGGGCGGCATCAAGCTCAACGCCAAGGGCGCCCCTACGGCAGCCCATCTCTACGACGTGCACCCCGGTGGTCTGCTCGCCGGCCAACGTGCAAGCATGTTCGCAGGGCAGTGGGTGGACTTCACCGGTCCGAGCGGCCGGCGTCGTCTGCTGCAGCACTTCCGCAAGCTGCGCCCTGGCATGACGCGGGGTGTCCCTTACCTCGCACCGATCATCGACGGCATCAAGCAGATATCGCGGTATACGAATGCCGAGATCATGGCGGCCGTCATCACGGCCTACCTGACCGTCTTCATCGAAACGCCTTCTGGCAGTGCGGCACCAGTGTTTGACGGCGCGCAGGCTGGGAACATGGCCGAGGCGGACATCAGCCTGGGCATGGGCACTGTCGTGGGCCTGGCGCCGGGCGAAAAACCGCACACCGTCAATCCAGGGCGGCCGAACCCCAACTTCGAGCCCTTCATCCTCGCTGTGATCAAGCAGATGGGCATCGCACTGGGCCTGCCCTACGAGTTGCTCATCAAGCAATTCAACAGCAGCTTCAGCGCCAGCAAGGCGGCTTTGTTGGATGCATGGGTCTATTTCCGCGGCGTGCGGTTCTGGTTGGCGCTGAGCTTCTGTCAGCCCGTCTACGAAACCTGGCTCACCGAGGCAGTGGCGATCGGTCGAGTTCCTGCGCCCGGGTTTTTCAGCGACCCGTTGATCCGATGGGCATACACCCGCGCTGCCTGGCCTGGCGACAGCATGGGCTCCATCAATCCCAAGGATGAAGTGGCCGCCTACGTGGCCGCCATCGACGCGCGCTTGATGACACGCGAGCGTGCCGAGTGGGAGCTGTTCGGATCCGGCTGGGATGAGACCTACGTGCAAAAACTCACGGAGTTCCGGCAGTTGAAAGAGGACGGAATGCTGCCCACACCCAAAGCGGGCGCCGCGGCGCCGGATACCGCCGCAAAACCCGTGGGAGATCAGCCTTCCGAAGTTGGAGATGGCGCATGACGGAGAAGACCATTTCAGCCGAACAAGTCGCGATCCTCGCTGAGCGTGTGGACACCTTGCTCAACAACCATTCGAAGATCGAGGGACTCATCCTTGGGATCAGCGCGCAGCAGACCGCTCTGGCAGGCAGTGTGGCCGTCTTTCAGGAGCGGCTGTCCAACATGGAGAGCGGCCAGCGCCGCCTGTTCGATCTCGCCGATGACCATGGCAAAGAGCTGGAGCGCGTCATCAGCGATGTGAAGGTGCACAGCTGGACTTGGAAGCTTGTCGGTGTCGCCGCACTTTCCTCTCTCGGCTTGGTTGGTTGGGCTTTCAGCGAACTGCGTGCCCTGCAGACCTCCGACAACCGCCACGACAACCGCCTGGCGATCCTCGAATTCGTCGTGGGTGGCCGCAACCCACCCAAACCAAGCGAGGGCTCCAAGCCATGACTCTGCTCGACCTCATCACCAGCGCCTGGGCCATCGAGCCTGAGAAGCTGCGCGAGATCCAGGCCATCTACGCCACACACCTGCGCGGCGACAAGATCGACATCGCCGCGCTGGAGGCCCGCATGGGCCGCCCGCTTGCGCACGATCAGCAAGAGTATTCCATCACGCCCGGAGGCATAGCCGTGCTTCCGCTGTCGGGCGTCATGGCACCCAAGGCAAATCTGTTCATGCGGGTGTCGGGTGGCATCAGCACGCAGCTCGCGACGGAGCAGTTGGAGAGTGCCGCGGTGGATCCGCGTGTGCGCGGAATCGTGATGGCGATGGGCACGCCAGGCGGCAACGTGATCGGCGTGCCGGAGTTCGCCCAGGCGATTCATGAGATCGCCGCGCAGAAGCCGCTGGTGGTGCACACCGATGACCAGCTGTGCAGCGCCGGCTACTGGGCTGGCAGCGCGGCGAACGCGATCTACATCAGTGGCCCGGTGGTCACTGTCGGCAGCATCGGCGTTGTGATCGACCGCTCCTACAACCCTGCATCTACGGTGCAACAGGAGCACATCACTGCCGGCCGGTACAAGCGCATTTCCAAGGCGAATGAGCCGCTGGGTGATGAGGCCCGCGCCATCGTCCAAGCCGACGTGGACTATGTGTACACGCTCTTCGTAGATGACGTGGCCCGCTATCGCGGCGTCACCTCTGAACAAGTTCTGGAACGCATGGCTGATGGCCGCGTGTTCCGCGGTCAGCAGGCCATCGATGCGGGACTCGTGGACGGTGTCTCCACGCTCGACGCACTGGTGGAAAGCATGACCACAGACCCCGCCAAGTACAGCACGCGCCGCAAGGCCGTGTTCGCCGTGGCGGCCCTCCCGTCCCCAAGCGCCGGTGCTGCGCCCAAAGACAAACCCTCAACCCGTGAAAAGGATCCAGCCATGGCTGATACCAGCGCCGCAACCCCGGCACCCCTCACGCGTGCGTCTTTCGAGCAGGACCACGCCCCACTGTTCGCGCAGTTGCGCGCCGAATTTTCAACCCTCGGCGCGTCGCAGGAGCGCGATCGCATCCAGGCTGTGCTGGCGGTGGGCGAAGGCCTGCCCGGGCACGAAGAGCTACTCGCGGGCCTGGCATACGACGGAAAGACCACCGCTGCCGAAGCCAGCCTTGCTGTGCTGTCGGCCGAAAAGCGATCACGAGCAGCCGCCATTGCTGCCCATAGCGGCGATGCGCCCCCAGCTGCAAATCCCAGCGCAGCACCGCCCGATAAAGGCGCAAAGACGAAGGCCGATCAAGTCGCAGAGGCCAAGGCGCACGCCAAGGCCAAAGGCATCGATTTCATCTCGGCGCTCAAGGAACTGGGCTACGCCGAGTAAGGCGCATCGCTCTCTCTTACCTGATCGGAAACACTATGTCCCATTCTGGAAACATCGCAATCCTCACTCTCACGGTGGCAGCAGCCGGACCCCTGGCCGCGAATCGTGTGATCACCCAGGCGGGCGGCTACCCCGCGGCTGGTGGCAAGGCCTTCGCCGTTACGCGAACCAGTGCCGAACTCGCGGGCGATCTCGTGCCTGTGGACGTCATCGGCACCACCATCGCAGAGACGGGCGCCGCGATCGCGTTCGATGCCGACCTCATGTCGGACGCTCAGGGCCGGGTCGTGCCTTTGACGGTGGGCGCGAAATACCCCGTGGCGCGCGCCATGCAGTCCGCTGCCGCTGCCGGCGGCTTCATCGAGATCCTGCTGCTGCAATCGGCCGTTCCGTCCGCAGCCGCCTGATCGCCCCCAATTCCCCCTTTACTCTCGGAGAGCCAAATGCCTCAACCCACCCCCAGTCAGGTCCGGCAGCAAGACCCCATCCTGACCGAAGTCGCTCGCGGCTACCGCAGCCCGAAAGCCGCAGTCGCCAACGTTCTGTTTCCCATCGTTTCTGTGGGCGTGCGGGCGGGCCGGATCCTGTCTTTCGGCCCGGATGATTTCAAGCTGGTCAGCACGGCGCGCGCGCCAGGTGCCAATACCAAGCGCGTTCAGTTTGGCTATGCGAGCGACAAGTTCTCGCTGGTCGATCACCGCCTGGAAGGATCCGTGCCGCTTGAGTTGCAGGAAGAAGCCGAGGCAGTTCCTGGGATCGACCTGTCCAGCAATGCCGTGCGCCGCGTTCAGAACGTCATGGCCCTGGAGCGCGAGAAGATGGCCGCCGACTTGGCCCGCGACGCATCCAGGTATGACGCTGCCAACAAGGTGACGTTGAGCGGCAACAGCCAATGGGACAACCCGGCAAGCGACCCCTTCACCGACATCATGGACGCGAAGGAGGTGATCCGGTCCAAGACCGGTGAGCGTCCGAACGTGCTGGAGGTGGCCCCGAAGGTGTTGACGGGATTGCGCACCCACCCCAAAGTGCTGGACCGCATGAGCACCGCAAGTGATCGTCCGCCCGCAACGCTGCAGCAGCTGCAGGCCCTGTTCGAGCTGCAGCAAATCGTATCGGGCGAGGCCGTGTACCACGACGGCAACGCGTTTCAGGATATCTGGGGGGTCGATGCCATTCTGGCCTTCACGACTCCGGCTCCGATGCAGGAAATGGGCTCACCGAACTTCGGCTACACCTACCAGCTCACGGGCCGTCCCACCGTCGAGGAAGGCTACTACGACGAAAACACCAACACCTGGTACTACCCCGTCTCGGATGCCTACCAGCCGGTGTTTGCTGGCCCCTCGGCTGGCTTCCTCTTCAAGAACGCCGTCGCGCCCTGATCGTCATGCCGAAGTACACCGCACTGACACCCATCAAACACGATGGGAAGCGCTTCGGGGTGGGTAGCACGCTCACGCTGAAGGCAGAAGACGCAGCGGGCCTTCTCGCAATGGGTGCGGTCGAATCCGACCGCACCGACGCGGATGCCAAGGCCAAGGCCGACGCGGATGCCAAGGCCAAGGCCGAAGCGGATGCCAAAGCCAAGGCCGAAGCGGATGCCAAAGCCAAGGCCGAAGCGGATGCCAAGGCCAAGGCCGAAGCGGATGCCAAGGCCAACCCTGGCGACAAGGGTTGACCGATGCTCGACTTCGAAGACGACATGGCGAATGTGTTTTTCGGCAGCGACTTTGCGGGGCGCTTTCTGCGGCACCGCGCTGGCGCAGAGTCGAAGATCATTGTCGGCATCTTCGGCGTTGCCGATGAAGAGGCACTCGAAGGCCGTGTCATTGCTGCCGCTCGTGTTCTGCGTGGACCCGCTGTCAGCGACGTCCGCGCAGACGACGTTCTGGAAGCGGTCGATCCGATCCCTTCGCTGGACGTTCTTGCTGGCGCTCGATTCAAGGTGATCGATCAGCCGAAGCGTGTGAACGATGGGGCTGAAAAAGAGGCGCTGCTGGGCAGCGTGTCGGCATGATCCTCAAGCCTGACACGTTGCCGATGGGGGCACCTTACGCCATCGGCGCGGCCATCGTTTACGCCTTGAGGGCCGATGAGGCTCTGCAAGGCGCTGCGGTGATCGACAACCCCATGCGCGCGTCTGATCTCGTCGAAGGCGGCCGCATCGTTTTCTTCGAAGACCAGCACGACAAGCCACGCGGTCAGCCTGGGCAACGGCCGCAGCGCTCCTATGCCTTCGCCATCGGCGTGATCAACCGCACCGAGAACGCGCGCAATGGTGCACATGCCGACTACCGCGCCGCCAAGCGCGCGGTGCGGTCCTGCATGCCAGCCATCAATGCCCTTGTGACGGTCGAAGGCGCCGGCATGGTGGAGGGCGACGTGCGCTATCGGCTGGAGAACATCGACGTGGGCGGCGGGCTGGTGCTTGGCATGTTCACGCTTGACTACCGCGACCCGGGCTGACACGACCGATTGGCTCAACCACAACGGCCCGCCAGAGTGCGGGCCTTTTCATTTTTTGAAGGAGAGTTTCATGACCACTACCGCACGTGCCATTCTGGCTGGGGGCCTCGTTTCCCTGAACCTGTGGAACACCGTCACCCAGGCCTACAACGGCTTCGGTGACCCTCTCGATTCCGACAAATTCGAGATCAAGCCGAACTTTGAAGAAAAGACGAGCGAATCAAGGTCGCACAAGGATTACGGCCAGGCTCGCGCATCGGTCGTATTGCCCAAGCCCACGGAACTGACGATCGAACTGTCGGCCGCCACAGTGGAAGCCTTGGCGATGCAGTTTCAGGGCCTGGTCCAGAACCTGACGCAGGGAGCTGGCACCTTCGCGGGTGTCGACTTCGCAGTGACCGCGCTCGACCAGTGGCTTCCGCTGGGGAAGCGCAGCATCGGTGAAAACATCGAGTTCGAGAACGCCTCGGGTAGCGTGACCTACGTACGGGGCGTGCACTACGAGGTCAACTTCCTTCGTGGACTTGTCCGCTTTCTGTCTTCGGCGCAAGACGGACCTGCCGCCGCCGCTGTGTTGAAGCTGACCGGCGCCTATGGCGCTGTGGACGGGAAAAAGGTGCTTGGTGGACGCGTTACGCAAGTTCGTTGCCAGGCGCGGCTGGACGGGCAAAACATGGTGGACGGATCGCCCATTGAAGTGGACGTGCACGAGTGCGTGCTGGGCTCCAACAACGGCTTCGATTTCCTGGGCAGCGACTTCTCGGCCATCACGCTGAGCGGAAAGATCGTGACACCGGCCGGCCAGACCGAAGGCTACGAAATCCGGTTGCCGGGCGCCGCCACGGTCTGATCAGCGGCGCTGTCCAGACGTCTGTACAGCGCCTATCAGCACCAGCACAGGCAATCCCGCCATAAAAGCGGTGATGGATGCACCGTCCAGCGCTATCAGCCGCTGTGAATCCCGAATCCACCAGCAGGCCCAGTGGGGCCAGTGGAGAGCCCGCGCCCACCTGAGTGATGAACCACAAAACCTTTCATGTGATCCAACATGGCTGATCCAAAAATCAAATTCGACATCGAAGCGCAGGCTGTTGGCGGCTCCGATGTCGAGGTGCTGGCCAAGTCGCTGGAGTCGTTGGGCGAGACCCTCGAAGGCGAAGTCCGTACGGGGGCAGAAGCTGCCGCAGCAGCCCTGCGCGAGCTTGCCAGCCGCAACCAAGCCGCCCAGACCTTCGCCGCGTTAAAACGTGAAGTTGCAGATCTCGGTGCTGCCCTTGATCGATCTGCACAAAGTGTAGAGAGCATCGCGGGGGAGATGCCTGCAGCGGCTGCAGCGACCCGTGACTTCGCAGCCTCTGAAGCGCGCGCTCGCACGGCGGTCGATGAAACGCAACAGGGCTTGGCCGCCATGCGTCAAGCGTTGGTCGATCTGCGTGCGGGCAACGAATCGGCCGCGCGAGGTACGGATGAATACAGATCGTCCGTCAATCAGGCCCGTGGCACTATTGCCGATCTGCGCGCTACTCTCAAGCAGCAGAAGGTTGAGTTGAAGGAGGCCGAGGCAGGCACTCGTTCAGCGGCAGTCGCCGAAAAAGAACTGGGCGATCAGTACAAGCTGGCAGTCAACGCGACGGGCAGCCTGTCAAAGGCCTATGGCGACAGAAGCCGTGCGCTCGACGAAGCGCGCAGCAGTGCGCAGGGGCTGGGCGTAGACACAGCCAAGCTGCGGCAAGAAGAGCAGGCGCTCACGCAGGGCATGGAGGCTGCGCGGCTGAAGATTGAGCAGTTGAGTCAACAGCAGGCTGATGCTGCCCGAAGCACACGGGAACGTGCCGACGAAGAGCGCCGTTTGGAAGAGGCGCAACGAAACTCTGCCGCGGCAGCGCAAGAAGCCATGGCTGCGGCCAAGGCCGCAGCCGATGCCGCCGCGACGGCGGCCGTGGCCGCTGGGCAGCGGATGCAGAACGCATTCTCTACCCTAGGTGTCCGCAGCGCGGCTGAGCTGCGTGCAGAGATAGCGCAAGTCAAGGCGGCAATGCAGACCGTCGAAGTCGAGTCCGGGCTGACTGGCAACGCCCTGCGGCAAGCCCTCTCTGCGGGCAATGACCGTTTGCGTGAATTGCAGCGCGAACTGCGTGGTGCCCAGGGCGAGCTGACTCTGGTTGACCGCGCTGCTGGTGTTTTGCGTACTGGCTTGGCGCAAATTACAGGCGGTAACCTGATCGCCAACGCCATCAGCAACGTCGCCAGCAAGGCCAGCGACATGGGCCGAGCCTTCCTTGATGCTAATTTGCAGATGGAAGGGATGCGCCGCGCCTTGACCGCTGTCTACAAAGACGCGAATGTGGCGGCCTCGCAGATCGACTTTCTGCGAAAGACGGCCACCGATGCGGGTGTGTCGGCCGGTGGATTGACCGATTCATTCAAGTCATTCGCCGCATCTACCCAGGCGGCGAACATTCCGCTGGAAACCACCAATGCGCTGTTCGCCAGCGTCACCCAGGCTGGCGCCACGCTGGGCCTTTCGGGCGAGCGGGTCAGCTTGGTGTTGCAGGCGCTTGGTCAGATGGCGGCCAAGGGCACGGTGTCGATGGAAGAGCTTCGGCAGCAGTTGGGAGAGTCACTCCCCGGGGCACTGTCTCTGGCCGCCCAAGGCCTGGGCCTGACGGAAGCCCAGTTGATCAAACTGGTGGAGTCCGGTGGACTCGCTGCCCGTGATCTGTTCCCCGCTTTGGCTAAGTCCCTGAAGCAATTGCAGGGCGAGGCGGAAGGAACCACGACCGTATGGGAGCGCTTCAAGAATGCCCTGACCCTGGCATCGCAGAATGCAGGCGATGCCGGGGGTATGCAGTTGCTGACCGCAGCTGTCAAGGCGCTGGGTGCGGTAGTAGGAATCGTCGTGATCCCGCTTGCGGCATTCGCTGAAGTCATTTTTGGCGTGGCGAAAGCGGTTGGCGTGTTGGTCGGTTCCATCAGCACGCTGAGCAACCCACTCGACGCTCTGGGAAAGATCGTTGATGACGCGGCAGCTCGCCAAAGGAATCTGACAGACACCTTCGGCGCCCTTGTGTTTGGCGCTGATGCTGCAGCCCAATCTCAAGCCAAGGCAGGAGTAGCCATTGCGCAGGCCGGCCGTGATGCCAGTGCGGGCGCTGCCGGTGTGGCGCAGAACACTGCTGCGCACACTGCATCGTCGACTGCGGCCCAGTCCAATGCCGCTTCGCAGAGCGCGACCGCCATTGCTGCGCGCGTGGCAGGTGACGCCAGCATGGACGCTGGTGCGAAGTGGGTACAGCTCGGCGTAAAGCTTCGAGAAGTAGCTGCGGCCCAGGATCAGCAGGTCAAGAACAGCGAGAAACTTGCTGCAGCGGCCAAGATCGAAGGGGAGGGACTGCAAGCCTTGGCCGAGCTGCGCGGCAACGATTTAGAAGTGCTGCAGGTTGCCTCCGATGCGGCGGAAGCCAACGCGTCGGCTCTGGAGAAGGTTGCTGCTGCGCGTGAGGCCCATCTTGCAACGCTGCGTGCTGAACTGCAGGCCAAGCAGCAGTTGATTGCCGGCAATGCCGAAGAGCAGAAGGCTCGCGCGGTCGAACTGCAAGAGATTCAGAAAAAGATCGATGCCCTCGATGCCGAGACGGCCTCCAGCCGCGCCTCGGCCGAAGCTGCAAAGAATGATGCATCGATGCGGCGGGCATCCGTGGGCGCCTATCAAGACAACGCGCAGGCCGTGGGTGCTCTGCGTGTGGCGCTTGAGCAGGCGCGCACCATTCAGGAAGCATTTCAGAGCGATGAACGCCGAGGCCTGGCGACGAAGCAGGAGGTCGCCGATGCCATCCGACGGACTGCTGAAGCGCAACGCCTCTACAACGACGCCCTGAACGATGCTGTCCTTGCGGAACAGCGCAAGGGCGCGGCTGCGCAGTCTTTGCTCCAACTGGAAAAAGCCGGTCTGGATGTGGAGATGGCCAAGGCACGCGCTGCAGAGCAGAAGGCCGTCCGGGATGGCAATGAGTTCTCGGCCACTCAGGCGCGGATTAAGCAGAAAGAAATTGAAGTGGCGGCGCTCAAGCTAACCGTGCAGGCGCTTAACGCTGAAGCTGACGCGATGGATGCTGCCACGAACAAGAAGATCGAGGCTCTCGTCGCTCAAGGAAAGTGGACAGAAGCTCAAGCGGCCGAGATGCAGGCGCTGCGGCAGAGTGCCGAACTTAAGCGATTGCAGGCTTCCGCAACGCGTGAGGGAATTGCTGAGCTGGAGCGCCAGATTAAAGCGCTGAAAAATGCAGAAGACGCGACCAGGAGCGTCGGGAATGCAGCGCGCAGTGCCGCTGGCGACTTCCAGTACATGGCTGCACAAGTTCAGTTCGCTAGCAAAGAAGCCCAGCAGCTTGCAGCCCAGGGGCAAATTCTCGCAGCAGCGGCAGCGCAACGTTCGGCTGACGTCTCTGCATCCAGCACGATGAACAAACCCGCGAGCGCTGCGCAATTCGCGTGGACTCGCACTTCCATCATCGACTACCTGAAACAAGCCGGCTTGGATGATCTGTTGGCTGAACGATTGTCCAAGCAGTTTGTGCAGCCGGACGGTAGCGTGCCCTACGAAGCCAGCGGTGCACAGATCCAGTGGGGCGGGAAGTACTCGACCCTGGCCGAGGCACTGGGAAAGATGGCCGAGTACTACCGCTATGGCGACGGCAAAGCGGAAGCCGCCAACATGTTGGAGTACGAGCGCAACAAAGACAAAAAGCCCGACGCGACATCTCCCGCGCCAGCACCATCGCCAGCTCCTGAAACGGGGGGAAGCGGCGGTCAGCGTGTTGACCGCATCGTGAACGTGTACATCACCCCCAGCAATCGGCCCTACGTTGTCCCGACCAACATGACAGGTCAGCAGAGCATCGAGGAAATCGCTCGCGCGGTTATCACCTACCTCGAACAGCAGCGGTCGGCCCTGGGGATCTAGCACATGACCATCACCCTCACCAACGAATCCGCTGTGCTCGTCCTTCCCGAAGATCTCATTTGGTCTGACGAATTGACGTGGTCCGCTGTCGCTCAGAAGACCGAACGGGGAATCTTCGGCACGCTGATCATCGACGCGATGGCGCGAAACGGTGGGCGTCCCATCACGTTGCAGGGCGACGGGGACAGCGCCTGGATCCAGCTCGGGACATTGCGCACCCTGAAGGCCTGGTCCAGCGTGCCGGGACTGCGCCTCACGCTCGGTCTCCGCGGCGAGCCGTTCACCGTGGTCTTCGATCACGGAGATGCGGAGGAGACCAAGGCCATGGCGATGGCGGCCGTCATCGAGTACTCCGACAAAGAAAACAGCGACCACTACTGCAGCCTCGTGCTGCGCTTTCTTGAAGCGAGCCAAACCTTATGACAATCCTCGACGGCGACATCAAACTGTTCGCGTCCCGCGTAATGGCCGACGTGCCGGAGGGCGGGGGCGGGCCTACCGGCAACGTCATTCCCTACGGCGGCAGCAACAACATCTTCCCGGACGTGACGGAGACCGACCGCGCCGGCGGCAACGTGTCCATGCGCCAGCTGCACGTGGGCGTCCTCACCCCCAACACCGACGTGTACATGGGCAGCAACATCGTGCTGTCCCAGCTGCCCACCGATCCGCAGGTGAGCATCACGCTCGCCAAGTGCGGACTGTTTGCCCGCCGCACCGAGATCGCCGCCGCGATCGCGGCCTATCTAATCGAAGGCACCCAGTGGTCGGGCTACCTGCTGGAGGACCACGTGGTTGGCATGCGGTCCATCCAGATCTTCCATCGCCCGGGCACCCCCGCGCCGGACATCGGCCGCACCCTGGTGCTGACGTACCAGGCGGGCACGCCGACCGAGCGCGTGCAGTTCGTGCGCGTGACGCGCACCGAGACCGAGCAACGCACCTACACCTACGGGTCCAGCGGCGGGATCGTGGACTACCAGGGCTCGGTGACAAAGGTGGACCTCACCGACGCACTGCGCTACGCCTTTCCCGGCTCGCCGCCATCGCGCGACTTCGCCCCTGCTGCCGGCAAAGCAGTGATCCGCGACACCACCGTGGCCGATGCGGCCGTGTACTACGGCGCCTCGCCCCTGGCCGCGCCCACGGCGCTGGGTGACTCGGTGCTGCGGGTGGCCAGCATCTACACCCAGCTGGTGCCCAGCTCGCGCACCGAGACCACGGCCCTGGACCAGCGCCCTGCAGCGGAGCGCACGATCGTGTTGGCAGATGCGCCGCGCCGCGTGGAAGTGGCCGTGGCCGCGCACACCCAGCGCACCAAGATCGGCCAGAGCAATCGCGGGTTTTCTTACGTGGCCATGCTCAAGCCGCTGCCCGAGCCCGGCACCGTGGTCATCAGCTACCGGGCCTTGGGCAACTGGTACACGCTCACCGACGACGGCACGGGCGTGCTGGCCGGCTCGGGATCCGGCCGGGTGATCTACGCCACCGGCAGCGTGGACATGACGCTGCTGGCGATGCCGGACGACGCGAGCAGCATCATCATCCAGTGGGCCGAGCGCGTGGGCTACAACAACCGTTCGGCCCAGGGCGCGCAGGTGCGGGCGCCGGAGTACTCGTGGACGCTGGCCCATCCGGGCGCCACCCCGGGTGCCGTCACCATCACCTGGCTGTCGGCCGGCCAGGTGCGCACCGCCACCGACAACGGCGCCGGCAAGTTCACGGGCGATGCGGCGGGCGAGATCGACTACCCCAGCTCCAGCATCTTTCTCCGGCCTCTGCAGATGATCGATGCCGGCGGCTCGTTTTCCACGAGCTACACGGCTGCGTCGATGCAAGAGGAGGTCTTCAACGGGCCTGCCCTGGATCCCACCGGCTCGGCCACGATCACGCTGGCCCAGCAGCCGGTGGCAGGCAGCATCGAGGTCGCATGGTCCACCGCGCAGGAAGTGAGCAGCACCAGCGGCGCCAAGCTCACCAGCGCCAGCACGTCCAAGGCGCCCGAGGCGATCACCGCATTGAGCTGGATGGAGGAGCCACTCTGGGAGCGCTACGGCAACCTGGCCCCCGGCATGTCTGTGGAGCGCAAAGTCATCGACGGCCGACCGTATGTCGCGGGCTTCCTCAACGTGATCGGCACGCTCACTACCACCAGCCGCTACAGCCGCACGTCGGGCAGCGACACCACGAACTCCAACCGCGTGATCACGCTGCACCGCGCCACCGATGACGGGGCGGGCGGCTTCGCGGCGGGCCTGGGCACCGTGGCCTATGCAGCCAAGACCGTGGTCCTCAAGCTGGTCAGCTACAGCAAGACCACGGAGAGCTACAGCAGCGACTATGAGGACGCCAAGGAGTTTGATCGCGTGTCCAGCCAGTCGTCGTCGGGCAGCAACTCGGCCAAGGGCGGTGAGTACAGTACCGCGGCCGTGGGCGAGCAGATGCTGGGCACGGTCATCGTGCGTTACAAGGTCGCGCCGCTGGCGCCCAATGCGTACGAGGAGGATTTCGCGCCGCCCGAGGTGGTGATCGACCTGTGCCGCTACACCACGGATCGCATCGTGCCGGGCAGCGTGCGGTTCACCTGGATGGGTCAAAGCTACGACGACTTCGAGGGCATCCTCTATCGCGGCCGCACCAATGCCGCGCCCGGCGTTGTGAGCGGCACGGTGGACTATGGCCGGGGCCTGGCCCGCATGACGGACTACGTGGTGGCCGGGGCGCCGACCGCCTTCGCGCTCGCCAGCCTGTGGACGCAACGGTCCGCCTGGAACACGGCGAGCGTGTTTTTCAGGACGCAGAGCGCGCCCATCAAGCCGGGCGGGCTGGTGCTCACGCTGCTGGACCTGCAGGGCAATGCGCTCACGGCCACGGCGGGCCTGGACGGCAACTTCGCAGGGGACCACATGCGCGGCCGGATGGACTACGAGGCCGGCGTGGGCGAGCTGCAGTTCGGTGACTTCGTTGCCGACGCGGACCTCACCCCCGCGCAGAAGGCCGAGTGGTGGTATCGCGCGGCCGACGTGGGCGCGGTCGAGGCCGGCAAGATCTGGCGTCCCTGGCCCGTGGACCCGACCACCTTGCGCTACAACAGCGTGGCGTATTTCTACCTGCCGCTGGACGCGGACATCCTGGGCCTGGATCCCGTGCGCCTGCCGCCCGATGGCCGGGTGCCGATCTACCGGGTGGGCAGCTACCTGGTGGTGGGCCACACCGGCACCGTGCCCGCGGCCACGTACGCGGCGGGACAGACGGTCTCCGCGGCCCGCACGCGGCTGTCGCGCGTGCATCTCGTCGGCGCCGATGGAAAGCTGATCCAGGCCGGCTGGACGGCGGACTTGGACGCCGGCACCGTGCAGATCGTGGACCCGGCCACCTGGGTGCAGCCGGTGCGCGTGCTGCACCGCATCGAGCAGATGGTCCGCGCGGCCGACGTGCAGATCGACGGCACGATCAAGCTCACCCAGCAGCTGTCGCACGCGTTCCCGGCCGGGACCGTGGTGTCCTCGGCCCTCATGTCCGGCAACCTGGCCGCCCGCGCGCTGCCGGTGTGGGACCAGCTCAACTGGGACGGTGTGACCTGGCTCGATGCGGTCGGGCCCGCCGGTCCGGCACCGGCCACCTACAACGACGGCGCCTTCCCGGTGGTGGTGTCCAATGCCGGCGCGCTGACCGAGCGCTTCGCGCTGCGCGTGCTGACCGGCAGTACCGACGTGGAGGTGATCGGCGAGCACGTGGGCAACGTCGGCACCTACAGCCGCAACACGGACATCGCGCCCATCAATCCCATCTCCGGCGCGCCGTACTTCGTCCTCAAGGCGGCGGGCTGGGGCAACG